>JAGXTA010000101.1 GCA_018333535.1 Deltaproteobacteria bacterium
AAAAAGTGAGGCAAGTGTGCTTACAAACCTTTACAATTGCGGATTATTTTATCTTTTATGGGAAACATACGATGTAACTTGGGGTGGCCTTTGGGTTTTGCTTGAAAACAGCGTAGCCAAACGTTTAAAGGTGCCGCTGTAAAGGTTTTCCAGCACACCCGCCTCCCTTTTTATGTAATTTTACGCAACTGTGAGGTTTAGTATGCACACTATGTGCAGGTTTTTCAGATTTTCCCTCGTGAGAATTTCTGTGCTAGTTGTTTTGTTTTTAGCTGACTTCAGTCAGTAGAGAAGCCACCAGCTTGTAGCTGGTGGTAGTTCAATTAACCGTTCACCCTGAGGCTCTCGAAGGGTGAATCCTGCGAAACGCGGGATCGAGCCATGAACGGACTTAAGGCACCGCCTCCGATGGGCGAGAGGGTGGGGGTGAGAGAGAGGAAGTACATGAGCCGAGAGATTCGCATCTTGATTGCTGAAGAGAATCCCGATTTCGTAAGGATGGTAGAAGACTCTCTGAGAGAGTCAGGCGGCCTTTATCGCCTCGGAGTGGTTTCCTCCGGAAAAGCATGTTTAAAGAAACTCCAGGATGAAAAGTTTGACATCCTGCTTTTAGACCATTCTCTTCCTGACGGGAGCGGACTGACATGGCTTCGGCGTTTCAATGAAATGGGAATCGGCATTCCGACCATCTTTGTCACAGCCAAAGGAGACCCACAGATGTCCGTCCAGGCGATGGAAGAGGGGGTCTTTGACTACATCAACCGGTCCGCTGAATGCGCCAAAGCCTTCCCCTTTGTCGTCAACCGCGCCATCGAGGGATATAGTCTGATGGTAGAAAAAGTCAGACTTCAAAAGGAACTGATTGAGACGAAAAACTTTCTCGAATCGATTGTCGAGAGGGCAGGGGATGCCATCTCCGTGGTTGACCTTGAAGGGAAGATTCTTTATTGGAATGAAGGGGCGGAACAGATTTATGGATACCGGAAAGAAGAGGTTCTTGGCAAGAGACTGTCTGATTTTCTCTTTCCCGCCGATGAAAACTTTAGAGAGGAAGAAGAGAGATTATTAGACGAATTGATGATGCGGGTTAAACAGGGAGGGGCAGTTCCCAATGTGGAGGTGAAAAGACGGACAAAAGAGGGGAAGGAGATCATTACGAGCATGACCCTCTCTCCGCTCAGGGATGCGGAGGGAAGGGTCATCGGCGCCTCCCGCATCTGCAAAGATATTACTCAGTTAAAGAAGGTGGAGGAACGATTGTTATTAACGGAGAGATTGACTTCCCTTGGCGAACTCACGGCGGGGGTTGCCCACGAACTCCGGAACCCTCTGGCGGGAATTAAAATCAATACTCAGGTTCTGTTGCGGAAAAAGGATCTGCCTGAGATGGAAAGGAAGCTTCTTGATAGCAGCCTTGAGGGAATCGGGAGAATTCAAAAGATCGTGGATGATATGCTCCATTTTGCCAAACCCAAGGCCGCTCATTTTAAGGAAGAGGAGATCAATGAGGTGGCGGAAAGAAGTCTTGCCATCTTTCAGACAAAATTGAAGAGGGGCAATATATCTCTACTGTTCCAAAAAGGCGAGGGCCTGCCGAAGGTTTGGATCGATGCCCACCAGATCCAGCAGGTCCTGACCAACCTGATGCTCAATGCCATTCAGGCAATGGAGAAGGGCGGCACATTGGCTTTACAGACCTTTTCAGATGGAAAGAATGAAGTGGGCATTGAGGTGAAGGATACCGGCGCCGGGATTCCCAAATCCCATCTCAAAAAGATTTTCGACCCCTTTTTTACGACCAAATCAGAAGGAACCGGACTCGGACTTTCGATCAGTATTAAAATTTTAGAAAGCCACGGAGCCACGATCGATGTGACCAGTCAGGAAGGAAAGGGTTCAACCTTTATCATCCACTTTCCAATAAGGGGTGATCATGCGGTTTAAAATCCTGGTGATCGACGATGAACCCATTCTGAGAGAATCTCTCGAGGTTGCGCTCAAGACATTGGAACATGATGTCATCATCGCGCGAACCGGAGAGGAAGGTTTGGAACGGTTCCAGAAGGAGAATCCCGATCTGGTCCTCCTGGATCACTGGTTGCCTGGCATCAATGGAGACGAAGTTCTTCGAAGGATAAAAGAGCAAGAGCCTGAGATTCCTGTCATTATCATGACCGCCCAGGGGTCGATCGAACTGGCTGTTAGTTCGATGAAGATGGGAGCCTTTGATTTTCTCGTCAAACCTTTTGAGCTGGACCAGGTCGAAGACTTAATCAAGAAGGGGCTTGACCGGGTTCGTTTGAAAAAAGAGGTGGAGTGGCTTCGGGCGCAATATCAGGAAAAATTCCGTTCCGGCGGGATCATCGGAGCGAGCCAGAAGATGAAGGAGGTTTTAGGATTAGCCGAAAAGGTTGCCCAGGGTTCGGAGACCACCGTCCTCATCGAAGGCGAAACGGGAACGGGCAAAGAGCTCCTTGCAGAATATATCCACTTCTTAAGCCCTCGCTCCTCTTTTCCCTTCATTCCTATTAACTGCGGTGCCATCCCCAAGGACCTCTTTGAGAGTGAACTTTTTGGCTATGAGAAGGGAGCCTTTACCGGTGCCCTTGAGAAAGGAAAGATTGGGAAGGTGGAGGCCGCAGACAACGGGACGCTCTTTCTCGATGAGGTGGGAGAGCTTCCTCCTTCTGCTCAGGTTAAAGTTCTGAGGGTTCTTGAGGAGAAGGAATATTTTAAAGTTGGAGGAATTGAAAAGAAGAGGGCCGACATTCGGATCATCGCAGCAACGAATAAGAATCTGGGAGCGGAGGTGAAGAGAGGAAATTTTCGAGACGACCTCTATTTCAGGCTCAATGTCGTAAGGCTGACCATTCCGCCACTTCGTGATCGAAGGGTAGATATTCTGCCCCTTTTTAGGTTCTTTCTGGGGAGATTCAATGAACAGTTCAAAAAAGGATTTCTCCAAATCTCGGGCGAAGCGGAGGAGCAAATCCATTCCTATCCGTGGCCAGGCAATGTTCGGGAACTGAGGAATGCTGTGGAACGGATTGTCCTCCTGGAAAAAGGCGACACCATTCTCGATAAACATCTTTCTTTTCAAAGGGAGAAGGGGGAAGAAAAAACCGATGCCCGGGAGTTAAAACGATTCATTCCGGCCCAGGGGATCGTCCTGGATGAAGTGGAGAAAGGGTATATCCTCGAAGCCCTGAGGATGAAGAAGGGAAATAAAATTCAAGCCGCCAAACTCCTCGGCATCTCCCGGTCCGCCCTCATTTACCGAATGGAAAAATATGGGATCAAATAGCCAATTTGCAATAGCCTACCTCTCAGACTTCTCTCTTCCGGAATATGGGAAATATTATCAAAGGCCGAGCCCTTACGGGAAACCGTATGGATAGGGGCCGCTTACAAATAGCTGGCGGAGTAAAAAGACAATTTGTGAGGGCGTGGTTTCACGGATAGATTTTTAATTTTATTGAAATTATTCTTGATGGATGGTAGATTGACGTTGTGGATGATCTAAAGACTCATGGAAAATGGCTGGATCGGGTTGTTTATGACATGGAGACGGCCAAAGCCATGCTGCAAACAGGGCGTTTCATCTATTCCGTTTTCATGTGCCAGCAATCTCTGGAGAAGTGTTTTAAGGCATTGCTTGCTTATCAAAATAGAGAAATTATCCCAATTCACAATCTCCGGAGATTGGCCGAACTTACTGATGTCATCCATGCATTAGACAATTCAACTCTAATGAAACTGGATTTTCTCTCAAACTATTACATTAGCGCCCGTTATAAAGAAGACTTGCAGCAGTTGTCAAAGGGAATCACAGAACAGGTGGTTCAAGATTTCATCCAATTTTCAGAAGGGCTTATTACATGGCTTTATCAAAAGATGAAGTAATTAGTATGGCGAACGGATTTCTTAAACTCCTTCGCGAGAAGTATGATATTAGACAAGCTTACCTTTTCGGATCATATGCGAAAGGGGCTACAAAAGAGTATAGTGATATTGACATTGCCGTGGTCTTAGGGACCTTCAATATGGATGAAGAATCCCCATTCGATGAGTATTTCAGGATTTTCCATGAGGCCCAGGAATATAATTCTCTTTTGGAAACTGTCTGTTTTCTCCAAGAGGAATTCGACAAGGATGGCGGCGCTTTAGTTAAGCAAATTAAGAAAGAAGGAATCAGGTTAATTTAATTGTTCTAATCAAGGTTTCTCCTGACAGACCCTGTTTGTTTGGTCGGGGGCTAGCATCACAACATAGAATGTCTGAAAACAAACATGATATCTGAAACCATGCAATCAGCGGGTTCTCCTTAAATTTCAAAGTATTAATCACTTTTCAATCTTCCCATTTTATCTTTTCAAACAAAATCACTGATTCTCCTGCCTTTCCTGATTAAAGGAGGCTTAGAATTAAAAGCGCTCCTCCTATCCTTGGAACTCTTTGATTTAGAAAACAAATGATGTCTGAGCTCTTTTTATTAATCATTCCAATTTTTCTTTGGCATCGTCTTTGCTTAGGTTTCTATTTATGATAAAAGTTCTCATCCTTGAGCAAGAAAAAACCATCCGGCAATCCCTCATCAACTTCATGGAACGTTTTAACGGTTTTGAAGTTTTTACTGCCCTTTCGTGTAAAGAAGGGGTCTCTCTTTTTAAAGAGGTTTCTTTTGATATGGTCCTCTGCGGGCATAAACTTCCGGATGGAGATGGTTTGGAAGTATTAAAGGAATGGACAAAGGCGAAACCCAGGCTCATCTCGATTCTGATGACGGCTCACAGTGATGAACAGTTGAGACAGGAGGCAGAGAAGGCCGGAATCAGAGGTTATTTAGAGAAACCTTTCGACTTGAAACAACTTGAAGAAGCAATGGGAATAGAAAGTTCGGAGTTGATAGTGAGGAGTTCGGAGTTAGGAATTTTAGGTAAATAAGCGATGAAAGGAGGTGAAAAATGATGATGAAGAGAATGTTCGTTTTAATGCTGGCGTTTGTGTTCAGTCTTTCGATGGTCAGCCTGACACTGGCTCAGGACAAACCGAAGGTTCCTGCCTGGCAGACCACGCCTGTTAAGGATTGGGTCGCAAAGGCTAAGGCAGAGATCAAGAAGGTGACTCCGGCTGATGTGAAGGCCGCCATTGATAGCAAGGAGAAGGCAGTCATTCTCGATGTCAGAGATCCTGACGAGTATAAGGCAGGCCACCTTCCAGGAGCAGTCCATGTCTCCAGAGGGAAGCTCGAGTTCACGGTCTGGGATAAAGTTTCAGATAGGGACGCCAAAATCTATGTCTATTGTTTAACAGCAGCCCGTTCAGCGCTTGCCACAAAGACCCTGAACGATCTGGGCTACAAGAATGCCGTATTGATGGATGCGCCATTTGAGGCCTGGGTGAAGGCCGGCTACCCCGTAGCGAGGTAATTGTCTAATCCCACAATCCCCCTGCCGATAGGCAGGGGGATTGGTTGATGAGGGAATTTAAGATATGGCTGAACATGATTATTTAAAGGGATTGAAGATTAGTCGAAGAAGCTTTCTAAAAGCATCGGCAATGGGAGCGGGCGCTTTTGTCCTGAGTCACGAGCTTCTCGATTTTAAGAGTTGGGTTCATGCACAGACTGAAGCGCCGGTCATCACATTTCCAACTTTCTGCAATGGATGTGGTAATCGTTGCGGTATCATCGCCTCTGTAAAGAATGGAAGGCTATGGAAAATTGAAGGGAATCCTGAAGCCAATGGGAATCTCGGTGTCGTTTGCCCAAAAGGGCATGGTTACCTTCATGATTTATATAATCCCCAACGACTAAAATCGCCTCTAAAAAGGGCTGGAGATAAATTTGAGCCTATCTCATGGGAACAGGCTTACAAGGAGATTTCAGAGAAGATCAATCTGATCCTTATGGATAAAGGTCCCCAAAGCCTCTTCTGGGTCAATTACCCCCAGTCGAATCATCAGTACGCATTGAGATTGATGCATGCCCTGGGAAGCCCCCACTACTTTACTCACGGCTCTACTTGCTACACGGCAAGAAATGCAGGCTGGGTGACGACTGTAGGGCAACTTCCTTCGAACGATCTTTCCAATGCCCAATATATTTTGATCATCGGTCGTAATCCGGCAGGAGGGATCAACCTGGGACAGGTCAAGTGCATCGTGGAGGCCAAAGGCAAGGGAGCCAAATTGGTCGTCTTGGATCCCAGGCACAGCGAGACCGCCATCCTCGCAGATGAATGGCTTCCCATCAAGCCCGGCACGGATTTAGCTTTTCTCCTTGGCTTCATCAATGTTTTGGTGAAGGAGGAGCTCTATGACAAAAAAATTGTGAGCGAAAAGACGGTGGGGTTCAAACAACTGGTGGAGGAGATCGTCAATTATCCTCCGGAATGGGTTGAAAAAATCTGTGAGATACCTGCAAAGACAATCACCCGGATCGCAAGGGATATGGCTCAGGTCAAACCCAAAGCCCTCATTCATCGGGGCTATCACGGAGCCTTTGGGGCCCAGTATCTCAACAGTTTTCAAACCGCTCGAGCCCTTGCCATTGCCAATAGCCTCTTAGGGAATATCAATCGGAAGGGCGGGATCTATTTTGCGAAGTCCGCCCTATTGGGAGAACTACAACCCAAACATCCTGCTCCCGAATTTCCCAAAATGGGTAAATTAGATGGAACTGGAGTCCCTGGAAGATACCCTTTGGGAAGTTATGGAGATGGAATTGCCCATGCCATTCCGGAGTTGGCCCTCCGGGGAGAATTGAAGGCAGGATTTGTCTATCACAACAATCCCCTTCGGACCAATCCAAATCCGAAGCGAGTCATGGCCGGGTATAAGAAACTCGAACTCCTGGTGGTCATCGATACAGTTCTCTCTGAAACAGCATCCATTGCCCATTATGTTCTGCCCGAATCGTTCTATCTGGAGCGTGATGAGGCGTTGGACACAAAACATAGTGGGAAGCGAGCCCAGGTCAGCATTCAGCAGCAAGTGGTCAAGCCCCTGTATAATACTCGTCCAGGCACGCAAATTATTATTGAACTGGCAAAGCATCTGGGCGTTGAGAAGTATTTCAATTTCAATATCGAAGAGGCCAACCAGTTACGACTCAAACCTCTCGGTGTGACGTTAGGGGATTTGAAAGCAAGAGGTGTTTTATTCGTGGGCGAGAATTGGAAGGAAGGCTTTGATAAATTAGAAACCCCATCAGGGAAAGTGGAGCTCTACTCGGAAACCCTCAAGAAACTCGGTTTTCCGCCTGTCCCCAAGTGGGAAGAGCCCTTCGTTTCTCCAGATCCAAGAGACCCCCATTCTTTCCGTCTGCTCCACGGAAAACAGGCCATCCATACCCATTCCATGACAGCCAATCAGCCCTATCTCATGGCTATCAGTCATCGGTATGATATGATCCGGTTGTGGATGAACAGATTGAGAGGGAGTCAATTGGGACTTAAGGATGGGGATTGGGTGAAGATCAAATCGACGGTTGGGGAAGGAAAGGTCCGGGTCCGCCTCACAGAAGGTCTTCACCCTTCCTGTGTATGGCTTCCGAGTGGATATGGGATCTTCTCGAAACATTTAAATACGGCCTATGATATTGGGTTAAACTACAACGACTTCCTACCGACTTATTTCGATCCTACGGTAGGACATTCGATGTCTTCGGAGATCGTCGTGAACGTGACAAAAGCCTAATAGAGTTCGGGGTGGGGTAAGGAACGGTTTGAAACCGTTCCTAATAGGAGTGCGGAGTGCGAAGTTCGGAGTTTAAAAACGGTCTTGTAGGGCAAGCCTTCAGGCTTGCTTGATTTGCAGGGCTAAAGCCCTGCCCTACAATGAGGGTAATATGGCTCGATATGGAATGGTGATTGACGAATCGAAATGTGTGGGATGCAATGCATGCCGGGTCGCATGCCAGAATCAGAACAACCTTGCACCCTATGAAGCTTACAACCATCTGGAAGAGCGGGAGTATGGAGCCTTTCCAAATTACAACCGTGAATTCTTACCCGTTCAGTGCCAGCACTGCGATAACCCTCCCTGTGTGAGAGTCTGTCCTACAGGGGCTTCGCATAAGAGAAAAGACGGGGTGGTGCTGGTGAATGAGGACAAATGTATTGGTTGTAAATATTGCATTGCGGCCTGTCCCTACAATGTGAGGATCATAAAGAAAGAGGGCTATATCGAAAAATGCCGTTTCTGCATTGAATTCGTTGAAAAAGGGGAAACGCCGGCCTGCGTCACAACCTGTATGACAGGCGTTCGAATGTTTGGAAATCTTGATGATCCAAACAGCGAAATTTCCAGATTCATTACGAAGCATAAATTGAAACAATTCAAGGCTGAAATCAACACACAACCGAGAATCTATTACCGGAAGGCATAGGAAAATGACGAACGAAGAAAAGGAGCGTTTTTCTGAAATGCTGACCTGCCTCTTTTCACCTCCAGACCGGGAAATGGTCGAGCAGGTTCATCAGGGAAACATCCATGCCTTTTTCCAACATTATTTTCAAATTTGGGGAAAGGATAAGGACATCCTTAAAGGATTCCTCATAGAAGGGGGCCCTGAAATCAATTTCAGAGATTTGGAAGAAGAGTATGACCGTCTCTTTTCTTCAGAGGCAGGAAGTGGAAAGATTTCATTGGCGGAGTCGTTCTACAAGCCCTGGACTCAGGACCCTCATTGTCCTCTTCCCTTTGCCACTGAAAAGGGGTTGCTCATGGGAGATTCTGCGCTCCATCTGCTTGCCCTTTACAAGCAATGCGGTTTGGAATTGGGCGGGAAATATCGAGGAATGCCGGATCATCTCGTCATGGAATTAGAATTCTTATCTTTTCTTTATCGGTGGGCAACGGATAAAGAAATAAAAAGATTTATCGGGGACCATTTGGATTGGATCACCCTCTTGAGAGAAGAGTTTAGGGAGTTCCATCCCCATCCTTTTTACAGGAGCGCCATGGAAGTCCTTATTCTCTTTCTCCGTCAGGAAAAAGAAAGGTTAGAGGTGGAGTGCAATGGATAGAAGAAGATTTATTGATAGATTTTTCCCGTTCTTGGCCTTGGGGAGTATCCTCCTTGTAGGAGGAGGCTGCGAAAAGTATCAGCATAAGCAATTTAAAAAATTTGGAAATCAGGAAAAGTTATGGCAATTAGCAGCCGGGCAAGAGAAATTGGAAGAACCTGTTGATTTGGCCTATGCCAAAGATACCCCTGTCCTGTACCGGGATGCCTCTATGGGGAAGGTTGACCCAAATTTTGTCCCAAGGCTGACTGGAGGCTGAAGCTAAAAAAGATTCGTCGGAGACGAATTGAAAAATAACGTGACCGTTACCGTGTCACGTGCCTGCACGCCGAAGGGCGTTCCGGCCCGCAGGTGTGTCCGTAAAAGCCATTAAGGAGTCAAATATGGAAGGGATGATACATATTCATTGGAACTGGATTGTAGCGGTTGACCTTTTCGCTGCAGGACTGAGCGCAGGGGCCTTCATCATTTCGGCCACCGCCTATTTCCTCGGGAGAGAAAGGTATGAGACGATCACAAGGATCGGATCCTATATTGCACCCTTTCCCGTACTGGTTGGAATCGCTGCCCTCATTTACGATCTTGAAAGGCCGCTCCTTTTCTGGAAATTATTTCTCACCTTTCAACCCAATTCCGTCATGTCCCTGGGAGCCTGGCTTCTTTTCTTCTTCTCCATCTTCAGCATGGTACATTTTTATCTCTGGCTTCCTGAAAAATATGATTATCTTAAACTCATCCCGGCAATCCAATCGAATCGATTTTTAAGCCTCTCCAGAGGAGATAATTTAACGAAGATCCGGGGACTGGTAGCTGGATTTGGGATTCCCATTTCCATCGGAGTGGGGATCTATACTGGGGTTCTGTTGGGTGCCCTCACGGCCCGGCCCTTCTGGAATAATCCGATGTTACCAATGTTATTTTTAATCTCGACGATGATGACCGGCTCTGCTGCCATCTGTTTTATTGGTTGTTTCATCAAAGGATTCCGTGGGATGAGCCGGGAGGCGGTCAATACGAACAAGTTCATGATTCACTCCATCGATTTTACCCTCATGGTCTTTTCCATCATCGCTGTCTTTCTGTTCGTTCTTGGCTTATATGTGTCGCCCAGAAGTTCGGTTGCGGCAGTTCAGTTGATCATGGGGGGCGAATATACATTCCTTTTCTGGTTCTTTGTGGTGGGAATAGGAATCATTCTTCCTCTTGTCCTCGAAGTTTATGAGTTGATTCCATACTACATTGTCCATAAGGAGTTGAGGGAGCATAACCCCTGGGTCTCTGGAGTCATCACGGCCTCTGTTCTCATCGGGGGTTTCTTCATGCGGTATGTCATGATCTACGCAGGACAGATCGCAAGAATCGTTACTTAAAGATTCTTTTTGATTAGGAAGCAGGGCTTCCCCATCCGGTTGATTTAGCGCATTTTAATAAGAAAAATCATCTAATGACAGTGAGGCCGAGGTTAGAAAAATCTTCGTCGAAACTGAGGCAGGCAATGTCATTAAGGAGAATCTTCGTAACGACATATGAGATCGCGTCACAGAAAGAAAGTTTCTTATCTTTACTGAAAAGGCGGAAGATTCGCTCCGCTTCCTCACGAACTGAATTATCCTAATAGACGATGTTGAGAGCAGGCTTCATCTCATCCAGGAATCTAATGGCTGCTCTATAATTAAAACGATAGAGAAGAAGGGTGGCCGTTTCGCTAATGATATCCCATGTCGTCCAAAGAGAGACTTCTTGAGTTAATGCCTCGTTTAAAATTTGCCCTGCCCTTTCATAATTGACATCCTTTGGATAGAGGGAGGCAAAGAAAAAGGAGGTGTCACAGAAGGCGTTATGACCCGGAAATTCTATCATCCATTTCCCTTCCCGTAGAGATATTTTTTTAAATTCCGGGAGATTGGTTCTTCGATTTTCCCTTTTATGAGCGGGGACATCTTGTGCCTGAGATGAATCAGTTTGCGGACAGCCTCACCTGACTCAACCTGTTTTTTAGCTGAACGGATTTAGACCAATTAATAAAATCCCTCGTTTTCTTTCTCATAACTTATTGAAAAAACTTGAGATTTACTTGTGAAAAGATTTTTTTGACCTTCTGGGCGAGAGATATTATATTTAAATCGTTTCCCTCCTTTATTCCCCCAACATTGAAAAAATTTTACCCAATAGGATAGGCCCTATCGGAGGCATTAAGATATGGACGAGATCAGTTATCAGAAATTGTTAACTACAAGAATCTGCGATCTGGACCTCGATGCGGATGAGAGTCTGGGCCATTGTTTTAAGAGGCTGAAGAAGGAACTCAAGGTTCATCAGATCCTTGTCTGGCCCGATTTCTATTTCGGAAACGAGTGGGGCTGTGTAAATAAAAAAATTTCAATCAGCATTCCATTCTATTATGCCACGCCTGAATTGAAAGAGCTTGAAGGGGATGTCCCGACGAGCGAAGGGATCGTCAAAACCCTTCGCCATGAGACCGGCCATGTGGTCAACTATGCCTATCGCCTCTGGCAACGAAAAGATTGGAAAGAGATATTCGGAGATTTTAACAAGAAATATAGGGATGGATATCTCTACAGGGTGAACCCCTGGTCGAAGAGTTATGTCCGTCATCTCCACTACCTGGGCGATCCCCACTATGCACAGAAGCATCCGGATGAGGACTGGGCAGAGACCTTTGCCATCTGGCTCGACCCGAGGTCCCACTGGGAGAGGAGGTACCGGAACTGGCCCAATGCCCTGGAGAAATTGACCTATATGGATCGTTTGATGGAGGAGATAACGGGAGAAAAACCGCTCAATCTGAAGCGGAAGAGGGAAGGAGAATATACGGAGATCGAAGATACCGTCTCAGAATGGTGGGGGCTGGATGGAGAGATGCTCAATCAGGAACTTCAGGAATATCTTAACGATATGAACGAACTCTTCATCAAACCGACCAATGGCCGGAGAAGATTACTTCCGGCCTGGAGGTTGATCCGAAAATACGCAAGGGTTCTTACGGAACAGGTCAGCCAGTGGATTTTAAGTTCGAATCAGCACACGGTTCGAAAAAGCCTTCGCCGATGGGAGGCGATCTGTAGAAATGAATCACTGGGATACCATCCTGAAGATGAGGAGCGGAAGTTGATCGAACTGACGACCCTCCTCACCTATCATGTAGTGGATGGCATCCACCACCTCCGCAGTTAAACTGTCAAAAAAGTTCGGAGAGAGATGGAGAAATAGTTTAAATTGTTTTAGAACATACGTCCGATTTTTGTGAGAATCCTGCGGGCTACTGCAGGATCAAAATCAACCAAGTATCCAAGAAACCGCTGAGGGTTCAACCCCCCTGCCGAGTTCTCTTTATCTACACGCTCTCCAGAAATCCCTTCCAAGCTTGGCGGTGGGACGGTTGAGTGTTCCAAAGATCAAGATGCTCGCCTACTTTTTGAAGAAATGTGATGCGAATGGATTCTCCTCCGAGCGCCAGAACACTTCGGGCAAAATCGAAAAAGTCGAAGATATAGAGATTCTGGCCGCTCGCGAAAGCACGCAAAATGCGTTCATCAAGGGTGGACTTCTCATCGCCCTTCACTCCGGGGGTTGCAAAGAAAATATCCTTGATCTTGCGTTGCCGTCCCTTACGAAGCGTTCCCTCAACGTCGCTCAGCGTCAGTATGCGATCTTTTACCTCAACAGCCAATACGACTTTACCTTCGGCATTGACACATTCCAAGTCGGCGGCCTGCCCCGTGGCCTCGTCGCTGGCATTGATTCGAGCGCGATCAACCTTCGCATAAAGGCCAAAATGAATTCCTATGGAGTCAAAGAGTGCGCCACAAAGGGCCAGATTTCGATCGCCTCCGGATTTTTCTTCCAGAAACCGCTGAGCGAGCGAAAGAACGCCTTCCAGGCTGATACGTGGCGGCAGAGAGTAAACAAAGCGAAGGGATTTCTGGCGACGAAACATTTCCAGCAAGACCTGCCGAAACACCGCTTTGGTGAAATCGGGATTACCCCGTAACTCTACTTGTTCCAAGACGTCCACAAGAGTGTTCCATCCAGTTACGTCTTTCTTGCTCTGGTCATCACGCACCATACGAGGAATTCGCATGGGGTTGCCGACGTAAGGATCGCCGGAAGTGCCGAGGATGTTCTCCTGCCGTTGGTTGAAAGGTGCGACAACTTTGCTTGCCAGGCTCCGTGCGTCCCATCCGGTGAGGTCGCTTGAATCCCCCTTCCTCTTCTGAAGACGCAGACTATCCAACATTGGATTGGTTAACTTTCCAAGGAGCTGGACTGGTAGGCAAAAGCGAAAGGTCACTTGTTTGTGATTGATCGAAGCCTCAATTGCCTTCCGCAAAGTGACATTAGCAATGTATTTAATATCGGACTTTGTGGCGGCTTCGGCCACGACGGTTTGCCAGTGTGTCTCAAGCAACTCCGCAGCCAGTTTCAAGTCAAGGGATTTTGTATCACTGTCTTTTCTTGCCATGTTTTCGGGTATCGTAGCGAGCAGGTCGCTCAAAAAGATAGAGGTTCTTGTCGGGCAGAATATTATAGGCGGCGGTCTGCGAGCAAGATTCCGGATCATAGTTTACCCAGACCGATTCTGTGCGCTTACCCTTCGAGGAATTGCAGAGACGAGTATTGGCATCTACCCTGATCCAGTCACGATAGAGACGATCCATCAAGGAGCAGCGATAACCCGATACCGCTACAGCGCCTTGCACGGATCGAAGGACTTCAGCAAGCTCCTCATGTTCACCATCCGTCATTTCATAGCTATAGGCCTTACTGTCACCACGGGCCTCGTGAGGATACGGCGGGTCGCAGTAGAAGAGCGTTGATTGGGAATCATAGCGACGAATTACTTCGATTGCGGGGGCGTTCTCGATCTGAACGCGCTGTAGCCGCTGGACAATTTGGGGTAGACCTTCTACGCTGCCTAACCAACGTGAGACAGCCCCGGCCATACAGGCACGTGAAGTCAAGACACAATGAGCCCAACGGCCCTCCGAGCTCGTTTGTGCCAATCCAGTTCGTGTCTGGCGTGCGCGAACGAAAAA
>JAGXTA010000102.1 GCA_018333535.1 Deltaproteobacteria bacterium
ACAAAGAGGTTTTCGATTGAAGCAGGGACCACCCAGGGCTGGCACAGATATGTGGGCCTGGAAGGCGAGGCATTCGGGATCGATCATTTCGGAGCCTCCGCCCCCATGAAGGTCCTCCTCAAAGAATTCGGGTTTACCTCTGAAAATATACTGGACAGGGTAAGAGCCCTCTTGGCTAAAAAGAAGGGAGGAAGAAAACGAAGATAGCGATTGCCGCAGACCATGGCGGGTTTCATCTGAAGGCCATCCTTGTAAAGTTTTTAGAGAACCGAGGTCATGAAGTTCATGACCTCGGGACATTTTCCGACGAGCCTGTCGATTACCCGGATTATGCAAGGGCAGTCTCCGAGGAGGTGATGACCGGGAAGGTGGAGCGGGGAATCCTGATCTGCGGCAGCGGCGTCGGCGCCTGTGTGGCAGCAAACAAGTTCCCGGGCATACGGGCCGCGATCTGCCATGACACCTTCTCAGCCCGCCAGGGGGTGGAGGATGATGACATCAATGTCCTCTGTCTGGGTGCCAGGGTGATCGGCCCCGAACTCGCCAAAGAGGTCATTCGGGTTTGGCTATCCGCTTCCTTTTCAGGGGCGGAAAGGCATCGTCGGAGACTGGGCAAGATTAAAGAGATTGAGGGGGAATGTTTCAGGGAGGTAAAAGATGAACAATAATCCACTCATCGGTCTTAAGGAACTCGGCCAGAGTGTCTGGCTCGACAACCTGAGTAGAAAACTAATCCAATCGGGGGAATTGAAACGTCTCATCGAAGAAGATGGCTTGAGCGGGATCACTTCCAATCCGACGATTTTTCAGAAAGCCATTTCAGGGAGCGCCGATTATGATGCATCCTTACGGAGGATGATTGATCGAGGGATCAAGGACGAAAAAGAACTTTTCCTCGGTCTTGCCTTTGAAGACATTTCCAACGCAGCTGACATGTTGTGGCCGGTTTATCAGTCAACAAATGGTTTGGACGGATTGGTCAGCATTGAAGTGTCTCCTGACCTTGCTTATGACACAGATGCGACGATTTCAGAAGCGAGACGCCTGTTTTCAGCGATCGGGAAGAAAAACATCCTGGTAAAAGTCCCTGCCACAAAACAAGGGCTTCCCGCAATTGAGCAGTTGATCAGCGAAGGGGTGAATATCAATGTCACTCTTCTGTTTTCGATAGAGCGTTATGAAAAAGTTGCAGAGGCTTATCTCAGAGGGATCGAAAGAAGAGCGAGTGAAGGACAACCGATCAATGAAATCGCCTCTGTGGCAAGCTTCTTTGTCAGCAGGGTGGATACGCTTATTGATAAGCTTCTCGAAACCCGGCTTCCCTCAGCAACCTCAACGGTTGAGAAAGATGAAATTGCAGGCCTCTTTGGGAAGGCAGCGGTTGCCAACGCGAAGATCGCCTATAAAAAATATCAAGGCATTTTCTCCGGCAAACGCTTTCTCGCTTTGAAAGAAAAAGGCGCTAATATCCAAAGAATATTATGGGGGAGCACTGGAACCAAAAGCCCAAAGTATTGCGATATTAAATATGTGGAGGAGTTAATTGCGCCTGACAGCATCAACACACTTCCCGAAACGACCATCAAGGCTTTTAAGGACCACGGTCAAGCGAAGATAACCATCAGCGACCATCTTGAAAAAGCCGAGAGGCTGTTTCCTGAACTTAAGTTAATTGGAATAGACATCCATGAGGTTACTGAGCAATTGGAAGAGGAGGGGGTTCAGCTTTTTTCAGACTCTTTCTTTGCTCTATTAAAGGAAATCGCCAAAAAGAGAGAGTCATTTCTAATTAGAGTCTGTTTATAAATGTCTTTTTCCGTCATGCCGGACGTGATCCGGCATCCAGAGACCCTTGAAAACACTGGATTCCGGCTTTCTCCGGAAAGACGACTTTTTAAAAAACCGTAGTTTATAAACAGACTCTAATTAAGAGATGATCAAACCAAAGGAGAGTTTATGCAGATTGGGATGATAGGTCTTGGACGCATGGGGATGAATATGGCAAGACGACTGCTCAAGGGAGGGTACAAAGTCATTGCCTATAATCGGACGCCTGATCGCATCAAGGAAATAGTCAAAGAGGGCGCTGATGGGGCCTTTTCCCTTGAAGAGTTGGTTAAAAAACTGAAACCTCCACGTCTCACCTGGTTAATGCTTCCAGCTGGTAGACCTGTGGATGACCATATCAAAGTGTTGAAAAACATGCTTGCGAAGGGCGACATCATTGTGGATGGGGGAAATAGTTATTACAAAGATGATATTCGTCATGAACAGGAACTAAAGGCTCTTGGAATCCATTATATGGATGTGGGCGTGAGTGGAGGCATCTGGGGGCTCAAAATTGGCTACTGCTTAATGGTTGGAGGAGATCAAGAAATTTATGAGCGGCTGGAACCCTTATTTCAGACCCTTGCTCCAAAGAATGGATATCTTTATTGTGGGGAAACAGGGGCTGGGCACTTTGTAAAAATGGTTCATAATGGGATTGAATACGGCATGATGGCTGCTTACGGAGAGGGTTTTGAGATTATGAAGGCATCGTCCTACGGAAAAGATCTCGATTTTTCGAAGGTGGCCCACCTTTGGAACCAGGGCAGCGTGGTGCGGTCATGGCTTCTTGAGCTCGCAGAGGCGGCGTTTAAGAAAGATAAAAATCTTTCGTCTATTTCAGGATATGTTGAAGATTCAGGCGAAGGGCGATGGACAGTGCAACAGGCCATTGACACAGCTGTGCCGGCTCCTGTCATCGCCTCTTCTCTTTTCCAACGATTTCGTTCGCGGAAGAAGGATGCCTTTTCCGATAAAGTACTGGCCGCCCTGAGACAGGAATTCGGTGGGCATGCCGTTTTAAAGGCGGGGCCCCAAAGAAGCCATTCCTCCTCAGGGGTTCCCAAAACGAAAACCGGTGTGTTGAAAAACAGATTCTGAAAACAAACCATTCAGAGACACAGAGGATAGAATGGATTCAAAGGATCATGAAGTGAAAACCCAGACTGTTTTTCGGACGTTGGGGTCCTGTGAAATCGGAATCCCGAATCCCTGCGGTTTTATTATCTTCGGGGCTTCGGGAGATCTTACAAGAAGGAAGATCATTCCTTCCTTTTACCGCCTTCAGAAAAACAGGTTGCTTCCAGAGAGATTTTTCATCCTCGGAACGAGCCGGACGGAGATGGGCGCGGATCAATTCCGCGAGAAGATGCTCTCAGCCGTGAAGGAAGCCTTTCCGGGAGACTTCGATGAAGCCTGCTGGAAAGAATTTGCACCGCTCCTTCATTATTCTCCGATCCGTTATGACTTCCAGGAATCCTATGGGAAGTCTCTCCGGGAAAACCTTATTCAACTCGAAAAAAAATATCAGACCGGGGGAAATCGAACCTTTTACCTTGCTCTTCCCCCTTCCCTTTATGAACCCGTCATCCTCAACCTTGGCGCGATCAACCTGTCGCAGGAAGGAAGGGCCCATACCCATGTGGTCATCGAAAAACCCTTTGGCCGCGACCTCGACTCCGCCAGAAGATTAAATCAGGTTTTGAAACACTCTTTTAAGGAAACCGAAATCTTTCGGATCGACCATTATCTCGCTCTGGAGACAGTCCAGAATATCCTGATGTTCCGTTTTGCAAACTCTATCTTCGAACCCCTGTGGAACCGGCGATATATTGACCATGTCCAGATCACCGTTTCAGAAACGCTGGGAATTGAACAAAGGGCCGGATATTATGAGGAAGCCGGGATATTAAGAGACATGTTCCAGAACCATATGTTTCAACTCCTTGCCCTGACCGCCATGGAGCCTCCTGCGGTCTTTGCCGCCGACCCCGTAAGGGATGAGAAGGTCAAGGTTTTCCGCTCCATTAGACCTTTCCCGTTAGACCGATTTAATGAGTGCGTCGCCATCGGGCAATATGGAAAGGGGAAGATCAACCAGCAACCCGTCCCCGGCTATAGAGAAGAAGCAGGCGTTTCTGAAAAAACGACAATACCGACCTTTGCGGCCATGAAGGTCTTGATCGATAACTGGCGATGGAACGGGATACCCTTTTATCTTCGCTCCGGGAAAAGGCTGTCGAGACGGAAAACGGAGATCTCCATTCACTTCAGGCCGGTTCCGCACTTGATGTTCTCAAACACACTCAACGAACCGATCGAACCGAATACCCTGGTGCTGAGGGTGCATCCGGATGAAGGCATGGATCTCATCCTCCAGACCAAAAACTCGGGCTCCAGAGTTTGCCTCAATCCGATCTCGATGAATTTTTCCTATCAGAAGGATGTTTTAATGGATGCCTACGAGTGGGTGTTGCTGAATTGCTTGAGTGATGATCAACTCCTTTTTGTGAGAGAAGACGGGGTCGAACAGACATGGGCCTTGCTTACTCCCGTCATTGAAAAACTTGAATCGTTGACGTCCGCAGAAAAATTCCCCAACTATGCCTCAGGCTCGTCAGGGCCGGAGGAGGCAGACTTATTGATCAAAAGAGATGGCCGAGAATGGAGACCCCTGTAATTGAAACATCGAATTTGAAGATTGAAGTGCTGCCAAATTTAGAAGCCCTCAGCCACCGTGCTGCCTCGTTCTTTGTGGCTGCCTCAGGGAATTCGATCGCAACAAAAAAAAGATTTGCAGTGGCTATCTCAGGAGGATTTACTCCGAGAGGACTGTACAAGCTTCTGGGTTCTGTCCCTTATCGCGATCAGGTCAACTGGCAACATGTCCATTTCTTCTGGGTAGATGAACGTTGTGTGCCCAAGGACCATGAAGAAAGTAATTTCAAGGCCGCTTGGGATAGCTTTCTGTCAAGTATCCCCATACCGGATGGAAATATAAAAAGGATCAGGGGGGAAGAGGAACCTGGGAAAGCAGCCGTGGATTATGAGGAGGATATCAAAAAGTATTTTGGAATATCGGAATTGCCAGTGTTTGACCTGATTATTCTTGGAATGGGAGAAGATGGCCATACAGCTTCACTTTTCCCCGGTTCAAAGTTACTTAAGGAAACAATCCGGCTTGCTGTTCCGGTATATCTACCGAAACCCACCTGCAATAGAATCACCCTAACCTTCCCGATCCTGAACAATGCCGCTCAAATACTCTTTCTGGTTGCAGGTCGTTCAAAGGCATCTATCTTGTCCGAGATTTTAGGAGATAGAGAAAAAAAGAAACGGTTTCCTGCAGGATTAATCAACCCCGTCCATGGATATATGACATGGTTGATCGATCAAGAGGCGGCTGAAAGATTAAGAGGGTTAAAATCTTAAAGATACTTTTGGTGATGCAATGGCAGGAATAAAAACGAAAGCGCCCCGGATGGTACTCGCAGGGGATATTGGCGGGACAAAAACTCGCCTGACAGTTTTTTGTTATGAGCAACAGCAATGTCGCTTGACCATTGAAAAGACTTTTCATAGCAAAGACTATCCGAGTTTGGAGGTGATCCTCAGGGAATTTCTTCGGGGACAGGAGAAGATCGCTTCGGCTTGCTTTGGTATAGCCGGGCCAGTGACCAGTGGAATCGTAAAAACGACTAACCTCCCATGGGTAATCGACATACAATCGATTCAAAAAGAACTGTCCATCAAAAAAGTGGAAATCATCAATGATCTGGTAGCCAATGCTTATGGTATTTTTTTATTGAAAAAAAGGGACTTCGATGTCCTTAATACCGGCGAAATGAAAAAGGGGAATGCAGCGCTTTTATCAGCCGGGACAGGTCTTGGGGAGGCGATTCTGTTCTGGGATGGGAAGCAATATGTGCCATCCCCTTCCGAAGGGGGGCATGTTGAGTTCGGTCCAAAAAACAAATTAGAGATCGAACTGTTCCAATATCTTTTTGATCGATTCGGTCATGTCAGCTACGAACGGGTCCTTTCTGGAAAAGGCCTACTTCACATCTACCAGTCCCTAAAGGAGTCAAAAAGATACAGTAGCGAGCCAGAATGGCTCTCCAAAAAAATGGAGCAAGAAGACCCTGCTGCTGTGATTTCTGAAATGGCTCAGCAGAAGAGGAACAAATTGTGTGTAAAGGCACTGGATATGTTTGTTTCCATTTACGGCGCTGCTGCCGGGAATCTGGCCCTCCAGGTCATGGCGATCGGGGGAATTTATATCGGAGGTGGAATCGCCCCAAAGATCATCTGGAAATTGAAGGACGGAACGTTCATGGAAGCCTTTAAAGATAAGGGACGGTTCTCCGGAATGGTGGCAACTATTCCTGTCAAAGTCATCATGAATGACCGGACAGCCCTTCTGGGCGCTGCCCGGTATGCCATGGAACTCTTGGGTCAGCGATAAACTTTTTTAAACAAAATATGAGGATGAATCAGATGAATCACATTGAACTTTGGGAACGATACAAGAAGTATCTGAATGTCAATCCTGATTTAGGGTTGATGATTGACTTCAGCCGCATGAACTTCCCGGAGGATTATTTTGATGCGATGGAGCCTCGAATTCAGAAGGCTTTCGGGGATATGGATGCCCTTGAATCGGGAGTCATCGCTAACCCTGATGAAAAACGGATGGTCGGCCATTACTGGTTGCGTTCTCCTGCTCTGGCGCCCAACTTGGAAATGCGCCATGAGATAGAGGAGACGCTTCATTCCATCAAAGACTTTGCCCGAAAGGTCCATACAGGGAAGATCAAGGCTCCGAATGGCAGCCCCTTTTCCAGACTGCTCATCATTGGCATCGGGGGGTCTGCCCTTGGGCCTCAATTCGTTTCTCGTGCGTTGGGAACATCCAAAGACCCAATGAAACCCTACTTTTTTGATAATACAGACCCGGACGGGATGGACCTTGTGTTGGAAGAGATCGGAGATGGCATTTCAGAGACACTCACACTGGTCATCTCCAAAAGCGGAAAGACCATCGAAACCCGAAATGGAATGCTCGAGGCAAAGGCCGCCTATGAGTCAAGGGGGCTTCCTTTCGGAAAATATGCGGTTGCGATTACCGGGGCAGATAGCGACCTGGACCATGTCGCAAAAAAGGATAAATGGCTGGCGAGATTTCCAATGTGGGACTGGGTGGGTGGACGCACCTCCGAGACCTCTGCCGTAGGGCTCCTCCCGGCTGCCCTTCAGGGAATCGATATCGATTCATTGTTGGAAGGGGCCCGTCTCTGTGATGAAATCACGCGAAAAAAAGAGACCCGGTCGAACCCTGCCGCCTTATTGTCTCTGCTGTGGTACTATGGTACAGGGGGTCGGGGGAGAAAGGATATGGTCATCCTTCCCTATAAGGATCGGCTTCAGCTCTTTGCAAAATACCTTCAGCAACTCGTCATGGAGTCCCTCGGGAAGGAAAGAGACCTCGACGGTCGGATGGTCAACCAGGGGATTTCGGTCTATGGGAGCAAGGGCTCAACCGACCAGCATGCCTATATCCAACAACTTCGTGAAGGGGTAAACAATTTCTTTGTCACCTTTATTGAAGTGCTTAAAGACCGCGATGGGCCTTCTCTGCAGGTGGATCCGGATGTCACCAGTGGGGATTACCTCAGTGGTTTCCTCCAGGGGACGCGAAGGGCTTTGAGCGAAAAAGGGAGAGAATCGATCACGATTACCCTTGAGGAGGTAAATGCCCGCTCACTGGGGGGCCTGATCGCTCTTTACGAAAGGGCGGTCGGTTTCTATGCGTCGCTCATCAATGTGAACGCCTACCATCAACCCGGTGTTGAGGCAGGTAAAAAAGCCGCAGGGTTGGTGATTCAACTCCAAAGTGCAGCCCTTTCCTATCTTCGAAAGGAAAAGGGGAGATCCTTTACTTCCGAGGAGATCGCCTCCGCCATAGGAAAACCGGAAGAAGCGGAAACGGTCTTCAAACTACTCGAACATGCGGCAGCCAACAAGGGCCACTGTATCAAAAAAATGCCGGGGCCGTCCCCATTTGACGCCCGCTATCAATATGTTTCTGATGTAGTGTCTCAGAAATGACTTTACACTTTTTGTCATTTCGAACTTGATAAGCCTACCCCGGACTCGATGCGGTGGAATCCAGTCTTTTCAATCTGGATTCCACCTGGAGTTTATCCTCACGAAAGTGGGGGCGGGAATGACAGCTCTCAGATTATTGTAAAGAAGTTTTAGAGACACTATAAATAAAGAGAAGGTGAACTCAAATAGGAGGTGGACCATGAACGATTTTGAGAAACAGATCGCCGAGGGCGGTAGAGAAGGATTGCATAGCCTGAAGGTTGAGACGCTACAAGTCAACTTAGGGCTTCGGTGTTTCCAGCAATGTAACCATTGCCACATCGAAGCCTCGCCTCAAAGAAAAGAGATGATGGAATGGTCGACGATGCAACTCGTCCTGGAGGCGGCTAAAAAAGTGGAATGCCAGCTTGTTGATCTGACGGGCGGAGCCCCAGAGATTAACCCTTATTTTCGTCGTTTCGTGGCGGCCCTCTGTCAGGAAGGTCATGCTGTGCAGGTGCGAACGAACCTGACCGTGCTTCTTGAACCGCATATGGGAGAGATGCCGGAATTTCTCAGAAAACACAAGGTTCGGCTCGTGGCATCAATGCCATGTTATTTGGAAGAGAATGTCCGTGCCCAACGCGGCCCGGGGGCATATGAGAAAAGCGTCGCAGCCATCAGAATATTAAACGGTTTGGGGTATGGTTCAGACCCCGGATTACCCCTCAACCTTGTGTACAATCCTGGGGGACCATTTCTGCCCCCTCCACAGTCGGCGCTTGAGGAAGACTACCGGCGCGAGTTGGGTCAACGCTTCGGCATCGGTTTTAGCCACCTTCTCACCATCACGAATATGCCTCTGGGACGGTTTCGAAATGAGCTCGACCGACAAAACCAACGGGAGAGCTATCTGCGACTGCTCCGACAGTCTTTTAATCCGCAAACCGTATCCGGATTAATGTGCCGCAACCAGCTGAGTGTGGGGTGGGACGGAACTCTCTATGACTGCGACTTCAACCTGGCCCTCGGTCTCTCCGTGAACCACGGGGCTCCTGATCATATCGAAAACTTTAAACCGGAGGACTTGAGGATGCGGCGAATTGTCACTGGAGATCACTGCTTCGGATGCACGGCAGGCGCCGGTTCTTCATGCGGCGGAGCATTGGATATGGCCCAGCGGGAGGATAGGGATTTAAGCAGTCTGGCCACGCAAGCAAGATGACGATCCAACCATGATAAAATTCTTAAAAAAGTGGCGATTCTGGTCATCATCATTACCTTCATCACGGACTGCGGGGGATTCGATCTGCGGCGGAGGATTGTAGTCATATTCTTTCTCTCTTTGGCGATTCACTGTGCCGGAAGAATTGACGCAATGAGAAAAGGTCGTATCGCTCTATCCATCTTGGAAGCAGAAAAAATAGAAGGACCACAATCAGTCCAAGGAGGAAAGGAAGTCCCCCGCCCAACAGCATAACCGCTCCGAAATAATTATAGACAAATGTGAGGGGAAGCATTCCCAGAAAGGTGGCTAAAATGAAATTCTTCAGGGACATCTTAGTTAATCCTGCACCGTAACTAATAATGTCGAAGGAGATGAAAGGAAGAAGTCGTGAAAGGAATATAATCTTTGTCAGGAGTTTATCAGAGCATTGTGTGCATACACTGATATGACCACTTATAAATCGCTCGATGAATTTTCCACCAAGAAATCGAGCGATGAGGAAACTGGCGACCGCGCCCAAAGAAGCGCCGATGGCCGAATAAAGGGTACCCAACAGAGGCCCGAAGAAGGCACCCGCGGCTACATCCAGGGGCACACTGGGAATTGGGCTGATAACTACCGCCAGGGCCATGATGATCATGAAAAGGATTGGAGCCCATGGGCCACTTTTGCTTAGAACGATTTGAATCCGGTCTGGATCGAAAAAGGAAACCACATCCCAAAAGTATCCAGTAATAAAAAGAAACAGAAAGAGGGACAAAACTAACGCCACCTTAATGAGCACCAGGGGACTGCTCTTCTTCTGGGAGGTCTTAGATGTCATTTTCTATTTCTCTTTTGATGCCCGGCATCCAAGCCGATTTAGGTGATAGGCATTACTTTGAAATACAGCGTTCAAACTATTAACCGGCCCTATTTATCTTATGCGTCAAATCATTTAAAATGACTATCCTGATAGGAAAGGGGACCATTTGAACAGATGTTTGATTTTCAGCATGTTAATAATTTTATCAGTATCATTAGCAGGATTCAAGCTGGACAATGCGATTGTACCTAAAGAGGAAATCCTATCAGGAGGTCCTCCGAAAGATGGGATTCCCGCTCTGCTTGAGCCCAAATTCGTTCAGCCGGATCAGGCCAAATTTCTGAGACCCGAAGATCAGGTGATTGGGATTAAACTGAAAGGAGAGGCAAAGGTCTACCCCATCAGAATCCTCAATTGGCATGAGGTGGTCAACGATACGGTAGGTGGAATACCCATCGCTGTAACTTTCTGACCCCTCACCCAAACGGGAGTGGTCTACTCCCGGAATGTGGAGGGCAAACTCTATACGTTCGGCGTTTCCGGACGGCTTTACAAGAGCAATGTCCTTCTTTACGATCACCAAACAGAGAGCCTTTGGTCCCAGTTGAAGGAGATGGCGATTGCTGGCCCTCTGGCCGGAAAGAGGCCCGAAAAACTTGCTTCTGACCGGACTTCCTGGAAGGCCTGGAAGAAAGAACATCCCCGGACTCTCATTCTCTCAACAGACACTGGCCATGTAAGAGATTACATGGTTGATCCTTATGAGGGGTATTATCGGACCCTCGGTATCTGGTTTCCCGTAGGAAAGGTCCGCACGGATTTGTCCCCCAAGGAGATGGTCCTTGGCATTGAGTTGAGTGGCAAAGCCAAGGCATACCCCATCTCCCTATTAAGAAAAAACCCTGGGGTCCTGAGGGATAAGGTTGGCGGGAAGGGCATTGAAATCGAGATATCTCCGGATGGGGAGGTTGCTGGGGTTCGGGATGAGCAAGGTCAGGCGATTCCTTCCATCTTTTCCTATTGGTTCGCGTGGCAAGCCTTTCACCCGGAGACCTCTGTTTACAAGGATTAAATAGTAAGGAGGGTAACATGTCTGAAAAAGAAATTTGGCTACTGGAAACTTTTCTGAAAATCATCAAGGAAGATCGAGAATACAGTATCTTCTTGCTGGAGGGTCGAAATTTGATCTTTTTCCCTGCCTGACCCGAGGGGGAATGGAACATCGGCGATGTTCATCACTCCAGTCAGCATCGAAGGGCCACAGAAGCAGAGATGAAACATTACTTCGGACAGATTGCCCCGAAAATGGACTGGAGGAAAGCGAAGGAGAAGCGATGGCGGAGCGTGGATGTCTTCGGTAAGGAAGGAAGTCGGAAAAAGGAAGTAGGAATCAAAAAAAGGATTTTATCCTGATCCAAGCCCTTGACGCCGAGACAAAAGTCATGGGGGGAGAAGGCGCAGAGGTTCACTGTGGCAGAGATGTCGATCATCGACCCATCAAAAGGAAAAGGGGAAACCCTGAATCCGGAAAATTGGGGCAAGGACTATGCGGACTACCTCTTTCGCTATGCCCTGGTTCGACTCCGGGATAGACAAGGGGCCGAGGATGTGGTTCAGGAAACATTCCTTGCCGCCTTGAAAGGCAAGGATCAATTTAAAGGTCTCTCTTCTGAGAGAACCTGGTTGGTAGGAATCCTCAAGCACAAGATGATGGATTATTTTCGAAAGCCCAGCCGTGAATTGCCTGTCAGCGGTCTTATTACCTCTGAAGATCCTCCAGAGGAATTTTTTGATTTGAATGGAAAATGGCAAGTAAAGCCGAGCTCTTGGGGAGATAGTCCCATGGATGCCCTGGAAAAGAAGGAATTCTGGAAGACCTTTGAGGCCTGTATGTCCGTACTTCCCGGACGTTTGGCCCAGATCTTTGCCCTTCGGGAATTCGAGGGCCTTAAAAACGAAGAGATTTGTAATCTCTTTAACGTTTCTACGACTAATTTGAATGTAATGTTGTTTCGTTCCCGAATGCGTCTTGCTCGATGCCTTGAAACGAACTGGTTTGGGAAAAAGGCAAAAGGAGAATAAGGAATGCTTTCCTGCAAAGAAGCCGCCGCATTGGTGTCGGAATCCCTGGATCGAAAGCTTCCGCTGGGCCAGCGGATTGCTTTGAGGATGCATCTCCTTTTTTGCAGGTTTTGTCGCCGTTTCAGCCGTCAGGTACTTTTTTTGAGGGGAACAGCAGACCGAGTCAGAGGAGAAAAGGAAGGAGAGGAGCCTCCTGTCTCGGACTCGCTTTCTGCGGAGGCCAAAGAGAAGATTGAACAGGCTTTAAAGACTCATTCAGAGTCGAAATCTAAGCCTTGATCAATGCTTCTCCGAAAGTGATAACCAGCCTGATAAGAAGAAACCTTTCACAACATTTCTCAATCTATAGATTATTTTTTGCTGGTGATTAAAATAGGGCCAG
Organism: Deltaproteobacteria bacterium; assembly: GCA_018333535.1. Taxonomy (GTDB): domain Bacteria; phylum Desulfobacterota; class BSN033; order BSN033; family UBA1163; genus RBG-16-49-23. The sequence continues at coordinate 12,412 of JAGXTA010000102.1, forward strand.
TGAAGGCGGTTCGAAAATATTTTGTGTAAGATTCTCACTTTCTCGACGACTAATAATTAGAAACAAAATAAAAACAAAGTCAGATTGAGAAAGGAGAATCAACATGGATACCAAGAAAGGTTTGACAATGGTTTTTGGTTTGAGCTTCACCATTTTGGGCTTAGTTGCTCTTGCCTGGGCGGGAAACGTCCAGCTTAACCTCATGGCTGACAAGTCTCATTCCGGGGCGAGTGGAACAGCAACCTTGAGCGAGAACAGCTTCAGTGCCGAGGCGAAGGGACTTCGGCCAAATGCGGTCTACACGGTGTGGTTTGTGAACATGAAGCCGAAGAAACAGGAGGTGGGTGTTGGACAACCCCCTTATATGTTTAAGACCAACGCGCAAGGCGGTGGTAGCTATTCGGCTTCCCTCAGCACGTCCCCCTTCGGGAAATGGGAGGCAGTGATGATCGTTCTCCATCCGAAAGGAGACCCGATGGACATGAAAGACATGGTGCCTGCTCTTTCGACAATGATCCCGAAGAGCAGTGGTTGAGATATCCATAGAGCAGGGGAGGCGAGTTTCTTTCCCGCCTCCCCTGCTGCCATTGCAGTCAACCTATGAAATGGATACAAAAAACCTTTTGAAAGGCTGGGAACGAAGATGAATCCTATTCCAGATGTACTTCCTCATGATAAACACAACGAAGTTTTGGTTTCAAATGTTCACCCAATAGACTGGCAAAACCCGGAGCCTGCGTCTCGTTATAATCTCGTCGTTATTGGTGCGGGCACAGCGGGCTTGGTCACGGCTGCTGGGGCAGCGGGTTTGGGGGCAAAAGTCGCCCTTATTGAGCGGCACCTCCTCGGAGGGGATTGCCTGAACGTGGGCTGTGTGCCCTCGAAAACTATTATCCGTTCCTCTCGGGTTGTTGCAGATTTGCGTGATGCCAATCAATTTGGAATTCGGGGTCCGCAAAGCATAGAGGCAGATTTCCCTGCGGTCATGGAACGGATGAGACGTCTGCGAGCCCGGATCAGTGACCATGACTCGGCCAGGCGGTTCAAGGAACTGGGGGTGGATGTGTTCCTAGGAGAGGGACGATTCTCGGGTCCTGGTACGGTGGAGGTTGCAGGTAAGACGTTAAGATTCAAGAAGGCTGTCATCGCAACGGGCACGAGACCGGTCCACCCGGCTATCGAAGGAATAGCCGAAGTTGGTTTTCTCACGAATGAGACCGTCTTCTCCCTTACCGAGAGACCACGACGCCTGGCCGTTATTGGTGGCGGTCCCATCGGATGTGAGTTAGCCCAGGCATTTCGGCGATTAGGCTGCGAGGTGACCCTTTTTCACAATGCTTCCCATATTTTGAATCGTGAAGACAGTGATGCGGCAGAAATTATTCAGCAGTCCTTCATCCGTGACGGGATTCGTTTGATCCTCAACTGTAAGACCAAGAAAGTCGAAAGGAAAAACGGAGACAAGGTCATCCATATTGATTGTGGGGGAAAAACAGATACAATCGCAGTTGATGAAATCTTGGCCGGGGCGGGAAGATCTCCCAATGTGGAGGGCTTGAACCTTGAAGCCGTTGGGGTCAAGTACGACAAGAGGGAGGGAGTAGAGGTAAACGACCAGTTACAGACAACCAATCCCAGAATCTATGCCGCTGGCGACATCTGTCTGAAATACAAATTCACTCATACCGCAGACGCAACCGCCCGGATGGTCATCCAGAATGCCTTATTTTTTGGACGAAAAAAAGTGAGTGCCTTAACGATTCCATGGTGCACCTACACCGATCCGGAAATTGCACACGTTGGGATGTACGAGAAGGATGCCAAGGAGAAGGGAATTGACGTGGAAACATACGTGAGGCTACTAAAGGATGTGGACCGGGCCATCGCGGATGGAGAGGAAGAAGGGTTTGTCAAGGTCCACGTCAAAAAGGGAACGGATCAAATTTTGGGAGCAACCATTGTCGCCCGTCACGCCGGAGAGATGATCAGTGAAATGACACTGGCGATCGTGGGCAACCTGGGACTGAAAACACTC
>JAGXTA010000103.1 GCA_018333535.1 Deltaproteobacteria bacterium
TGCTCCTGGAGAACGTTATACAACATTGTTGAATCTGACGCCAGCTTTTTCTTTATTCGGTTGTCAAAGAGCTTTTTTCAAAGAGCTAAAGTGTTACGAAAGATGAAATCCCTGATGCTGGTCTTATTTCTTCTTTTTTTTGTTGTTTCCCAGGGGGGAGGGCAGGAGGCCGGAAAGACCGGATTTAAGATTTCAAGTCCGGCATTTGAAAATAATGGGAAGATTCCTTCAACCTATACCTGCGATGGAGTAAATACCAATCCTCCTCTTAAGGTTGAAAATGTTCCCAGAGAGGCGAAATCCCTGGCATTGGTCTTCGATGATACGGATGCGCCCAGGGGGACGTATGTCCACTGGATTGTATGGAACATCGATCCCGGCGTGAAGGAGATAAAAGAGAATTCGGTTCCTGAGGGCGCCATTCAGGGGACAAACGATTTCAAAAAGAATAATTATGGGGGACCCTGCCCGCCCCGGCGCAGCCACAAATATCTCTTTAAAATCTACGCCCTCGATATCCGTCTCGATTTAAGTCCCCATTCGACAAAGGTCGATCTTGAAAAGGCAATGAAAAGCCACATCCTTGCCCAGGCCCAGCTGATAGGAGTTTATAAAAGGGTAAGCGCTTCTAAGAAATAAAGGCAACAAGAAAAAAGCCTTTTTTTCGAATAATAAATGGGATGATTCGACCAGCCCCCGGAGCCATTAGGAGAGGAAATGGAGCACAAACATACCAATCAACTGATCCATGAAACAAGCCCTTATCTTTTACAGCATGCCCATAATCCGGTGGATTGGTATCCGTGGGGGGAAGAGGCTCTGAACCGGGCGAAGAAGGAGGACAAGCCCATTCTCCTCAGCATTGGCTATTCTGCCTGTCACTGGTGCCATGTGATGGAGAAGGAGTCTTTTGAGAATGAGGCCATTGCCCGGGTGATGAATGAGCGTTTCATCAATATCAAGGTCGACCGGGAGGAACGGCCGGACCTCGATGAAATCTATATGAATGCGGTTCAGGTGATGACCGGAAGCGGCGGATGGCCGATGACCGTTTTTTTAACTCCTGACCTCGTCCCCTTTCATGCCGGAACTTACTTCCCTCCCGAAGACCGGATGGGGATGCCGGGGTTTCCCAAGGTTCTTATCACGGTTTGCAACTATTACCAAACGCATCGGGATGAAGTGGGCAAAGTGGAGATGGAGATGAGAAATGCCCTTCATCGGATCGTTGAGATTCTTCCTTCCCGGGAAACCCTGGATCCAAAAATTCTTTCGAAAGCTTTCGATGTGATGGAGCGGCAGTTCGATCCCGGCAACGGGGGGTTTGGTAAAGCGCCAAAATTTCCGAGCAGTATGACCCTCTCTTTTTTCCTGAGGCACTGGAAGAAGACAGGGGAGAAAGAAGCCCTCCGAATGGTAGAGGTGACCCTTGAGAAGATGGCCAACGGCGGGATCTACGATCATCTGGGAGGAGGGTTCCATCGCTATTCCGTGGATGAGAGATGGCTGATCCCCCATTTTGAGAAGATGCTCTATGACAATGCGCTTCTTTCCCGGACTTACTTTGAGGCCTATCAGGCAACCCGAAAAGAGCGGTATCTTCGCGTAGGCGAGGAAATCCTCGATTATGTCCTTCGCGAGATGAAAAGTCCTGAGGGAGGTTTCTATTCCACTCAGGATGCGGATAGCGAAGGCGAAGAGGGAAAGTTTTTTGTCTGGACAAGAGACGAGATCAAAGACCTATTGGGCAAAGAGAAAGGGGTTCCTTTTTGCGCCTATTACGGAGTGACCCCTCAGGGAAATTTTGAAGGAGGGACAAGCGTTCTGAATATCGCCGCCCCCCTTGAGAAGGTTTCGGAGTTATATGGGGTTCCAGTTGTAGGATTGGGGGAGTTGTTGAAGGATGGCCGGGAAAAACTCTTTGCCGAAAGAGAGAAGAGAGTGAAGCCGGGCAGGGATGAGAAGATCCTCACCTCCTGGAACGGGTTGATGGTCTCCGGTTTTGTTGATGGATTCAAATTAACCGGGAAGGAAGAATATCTCAAAGGAGCAGAAGGGGCTATCTGTTTTATCCTGGATGGAGCGGCGAAGCAGGGCGATTTAAGGAGGGTCTTTAACAGAGGAAGATGGCATGTGAAAGGCTATTCGGAAGATTATGCCTTTTTCATTCAGGCGCTCATCGATCTCTATGAGGCCACCTTCGATGTTCGGTATCTTAAAGAGGCAAACGATCTTAATGAAAGAATGATCCATCAATTCTGGGATGAGAAAAATGGAGGATTCTTCTTTACAGGGACAGGGAACGAATCACTGATCGCCCGGTCAAAAAGCCCTTATGACAATGCCACTCCATCGGCCAACTCCATAGCCCTATCCAATCTCATTAAACTGGGCTACCTCACGGGAAATGAATCTCTGAAGAGTAAGGCCGAGCAGATTCTTAAACTTTTTTATAACTTTCTATCAGAACATCCAACAGGCTTTGCCCAGATGTTATCCGGGTTCTCCTTCTTTCTCAATCCGGAGGAGATTGGAGTCATTGGCTCTAAGAAAGACCAGAGGACAAAGTCCATGCATCAAGCCATTAACCTCGCCTACCTGCCCAATAAGATCTTAAATCTTAAGGACCCCCAAGAGCCATTGGAGGGGAATTGGTTTCCGTTCCTGATGGAAAAAGGGATTCCGGAGGTTCCTACCACGTTTGTCTGCAAGGGATTCACCTGCCTGCCTCCGGTTCAGAATGAGAAAGAGTTAAGGAAGATCATCCGATAAGAGATAGGGTGATGGGGGGCTGGGGAGATAGGGAGAGTGGCATTAACCGCGACCGAGAAAGGGCATGCTCACGGGAAGCATGATGCTTTCAAGCATGTTCACCTCCGGCGGCAGCGCTGCCATCATTACCATTACCCGTGCCAGGTCAGTGGGAGACATGATACCCTCCTGACGAGCCTGATCTTCGCGGCCATCCCAGAGCGGTGTCGCCGTGTTGCCGGGATGCAGAATGGAAACCGCAATGCCATAGTCGCGTGCATCGAGGGCAAGGGACCGCGTCAGTCCCTCAAGCGCAAACTTGGAGGTTGTGTAGGGGGCGGTGTGAGGCCGCGGCATCTTTGCAGAGATACTGCCAATGTTGATGATTCGGCCGGATCGCTGACGCTTCATGATTCTAAGCGCTTCACGGCTGCATAGGAACGCTCCGTTAAGATTGACATCGAGCACATTTTTCCATGCCTCCAGGCTCAGTTCGTCTGTTGGCGACCTGTTGGTAATGCCGGCGCAATTGACAAGGATGTCGACCCGACCAAAAACCTCCAGGGTCCGCCGAAAGAGATCGATCACATCCTCTTCAAGCGTCACATTTGTTGGAACAACGAGGGTTGTCCCGCCCGCGCTTCGAATTTCTCCTGCCACAGCCTCAAGTTTTTCACGACTGCGCGCGGCCAACACCACCTTAGCCCCTTCCGCTGCGTAGGCGGCGGCAATACCCTTCCCAATGCCTGTACTTGCTCCGGTTATTACTGCGATTCGATCTATCAGTTGACCCATGATTGCCTCCTCAGTTTAAGCTCATTTGAGCCTGTTGCACAAATGCTAAAAACACCCTTCGACAGGCTCAGGGTGAACGGAGTTTATATTGAAATGATTTATTTTTCCGTTCGTGCTGAGCTTGTCGAAGCACCCAACGTGGCCTTTTCCAACAAGCTCTTGAATCGTTAAATAATATGCGAAAATGGGGGTGTCAAGCGATTCTCATAGCCTGCGCCGGGCACTGGGTCTTTTAAAAACTTGACAACAAGAGTAGAAGCCGTTAAGGTTCTTAATGAAAATATTTTCATTCTGCACTTAACTTGCTATGAATAAAGAGGTTTTTAAAACAATTTTCGAGGGAAAGAGGCTCAGGATGAGCCATCCCAGGTTTTTCATCTACCAGGAACTTTCAACCTCAGAAAGTCCAAAAAGCCCTCAGGAACTCTATCAGTGTCTCGCTAAGAAAGAGAGAAAGATCGGGCTCACTTCGATCTATCGCTGCCTCGATCTCTTCGAATCACTTGGAATCGCTTTTAAGATCGTCAATGGGTCGAGCGTGAAGTATAAACTTTGCGAGATGGAGGATCATCATCACCATATCATCTGCAAAAAATGCGGAAAGGTGGCGGAGCTTCGTTTTTGTGATCTATCGAATTGGTCGGAGAGGGTGACCGAGTCAACCGGCTACGAAGTGACGGATCACCAGCTCAATTTTTACGGGTTTTGCAAAACCTGTAAGAGCTTATACCCCCCCCTCGCCCCCCTTTAGAAAAGGGGGGATGGGGGGATTTGATGGAGGAACCAATGTCCCATATACATCTGCCTGATGGGGTTTTGCCGGTTTGGCTCTGGGCTTCAGGATTTATTATAGCCATCCTGATCGGATTCATCCTTTTTCGTTTTGCCAAGAAGGAAGTTCTGGCTAAAAAACTTCCCTTGCTGGGAATGATGGCCGCCGTAATGGTTCTTGGGGCTTCAGTCGAGATCGTTCCTATTGCTTACCATGTTAACCTGATGGTTATCTCCGGTATTCTCCTGGGCCCCTCGCTCATCTTTTTAGCCACCTTTGTGGTCAATGTCATCTTGGCCCTTTTCGGACATGGTGGGATTACGGTCATTGGACTCAACACCCTCACCCTTTCGATCGAAGGAATTTTGGGTTATCTCTTTTTCCGCCTTTTTTGGAAGATATCGAAGAGGTTGACTCCAGCTGCTTTTGCGGCCACCTTTCTTGCCCTCTGCCTTTCCACTTTTTCGATGATCGGAGTAGTGGGTCTTGGAGTATCTCATTACGAGGAGTTGATCCATAAGGACGGAGGACATGGGATTTTCGAATTCAAACTTCTTAAGGAAGAAAGCGACCCTCATGAGGAGGGTAAAGAAAGAGGCGAAGCCAATTTCAGGAGGTTTATCGCTATTGTCCTTCCCCTCGGTTTTTTAGGATGGATATTGGAAGGGATCATCACTACTCTGATCTTAAGGTACATCCATAGATTAAGGCCGGATCTGTTGAGGAGGGAGATAAAGGCATCATGATTCAACTGTCCTATCTCGATTATTTGGCTGTTGAAGGAAAGAGTTTCCTCCACCGCCTCTCCGCAGGATGGAAGATCGTCGGAATGCTTGTGGTTTTATCGGGCATTGTCATCCTGAGAAACCTCTTCGGACTTTCACTCCTGTATGGAATCCTTCTCGGCCTCTTCTTCGCCTGCCGTCTTCCATTGAGAATATTTTCTCTCACCCTCTATCCCCTCGTCTTTGCCATTCTGTTCATCTTTATTTCCGGATTTCAGATTCACTTCATTCTTCTCGTCTTTTTAAAGGTTCTCTCCGGCTCGACAGGGGTCGTTCTCCTTTTAGGCACCACGCCCTATCCGTCGATCTTTGTGGCGCTCGACAAATTGCTTCCCTCGATTTTCGTGACCGCTCTCTTTTTGACCTACCGATCGATCTTTATTCTTCTTAAGGTTCTTGAGGAGACACAGCACGCCCTTTACCTGCGTGGCGGACTTCAATGGAACCATCCCTGGAGAAGTCTCAACAACATTTCAAACGCCTTTGGACATCTGATCATTAGAGGGATTGATGCCAGCGAGAAGATGTACGAATCGATGATGCTAAGGGGTTTTAAGAATAAGATCCATTACAAAGGAGAGTAGAACTATGCAACAAGCGGAGAAACTTGTTGAGGTGGATTGCATTACCCATGTCTATCCCGATATGACCAAGGTGCAGATCTGCGGACTCGACTTCGTGGTGAATCGGGGGGAGAGGGTTTCGATCCTCGGGTCGAATGGCTGTGGAAAGACGACCCTGCTCAAACATCTCATGGGCATCCTTATTCCGCGGGACGGGAGCGTGAGGGTTTTCGGTGTCGATCCGGGAAAGGAATATTCAAATATCAGGCAAAAGATCGGCGTGGTCATGCAGGATGTGGACGAACAGATCCTCGGGCCTACGGTCTATGATGACATTCTCTTCGCCCCGCTCAATTATGGAATGAACAGAGCCGAAGCAGGTAGGCTCGCAGAGAGCGTGATTGAGAGATTGAATCTCGGGTCGATCAAAGATAAAATCGTCAATTACTTGTCGGGGGGAGAGAAGAAGAAGGTGGCACTGGCCGGAGCCCTGGTTACGGAACCGGAGTTGCTGATTCTGGATGAACCCTTCACAGGGCTGGATCCTGTTTTCAGAAGAGAGTTCATCGGGGTTCTGAATGAGTTGAACAAGGAGAGGGGGATCACCTTTATCATGACGCTTCATGAAGTCGATCTCGTGCCTGAAGTGGCAGATGTCCTCTACTTAATGCATGGCCGTGGAGACCTGGGCGAGCGCGGTACGCCCGAGGAGATTTTTGGAAAATTTGAGAATCTCGCACAGTTCAACCTGGAAGAGCCCACCCTGACCAGACTCTTCAAGGGTTTGAAAAAAGAGGGCCTCGATTTTGGGGACCCGCTACGGGTGGATGAGGCAATTGGGGCGATTAAGAAGCATTGGAATACTACCTCCCAAAGTCCTAATAGAGATATTATAGATAGGGAGATGGGGAAATGGGGAGATGGGGAGAAATTTAAATAAGACACCCGATCTCCCGATCCCCCTATAGCTTGAATATTGCAAAATACGATGAGACTCGGAAACCTTCAACTCCATAACAACCTCGTTCTGGCGCCGATGGCCGGGATTACGGACTATCCCTTCAGGCAGTTGGCGAGAGAGATGGGCTGCGGCCTCACTTTTACGGAGATGGTCAGCGCCGAAGGATTGCTACGGAAAGGGGAGTCTTTTCTTAAAATGGTCGAAGGTGAGCATCCGGTCTCCGTCCAACTTTTCGGGTCCAAACCAGAGGTTTTGGCTGAAGCCGCCGCAAAAGCAGAAGCCATGGGAGCCGATGCCATTGACCTCAATATGGGTTGTCCGGCCCAAAAGGTGGTCAAGACCGGGGCGGGTGCGGATCTGATGCGTTTCCCGGAAAAGGTCGAGGGATTACTGATTGCGATGAGAAAGAAGGTTGCCTGTCCCCTGACCGTCAAGATTCGCTCCGGATGGGATGAAGAGCAGATCAATGCCGTCGAGATTTCAAAGCTCGCCGAAGGCTGCGGCGTGGATGCGATCACGGTTCATCCCCGGACGAGAGCCCAGAGCTTTCGGGGACGGGCAGATTGGAGCGTGATTGCAGCAGTAAAGAGGGCAGTCCGGATTCCTGTCATTGGGAATGGAGATGTGAATACACCGGTTTTGATACAGAAGATGATAGAGGAGACAGAGTGCGATGGGGTGATGATTGGAAGAGGGGCATTGGGAAACCCCTGGATTTTCAGCGAAAAACATTCGGGGTTTCCTGAGAAAGGGCCAACCATTTCCCCGGAAGAGAGGAAAGGAATGATCCATCATCATCTCTCACTGATCCAGAGTTATTATGAGGAAAGGAATTTGACCCCCCAGATCCGGAAACATCTCTACTGGTACACGAAGGGACTTCCTAACTGCGCCACCTTCCATTCCCAATTGTCATCCCTGAAGGGAAAGGAGAAATTACTCCAGGCGTTTCATTCCTATTTCGATTCGATTCAAAGGAGAGAGCCATGCCAACGATCAGTACCGGAGGAAGACAGATCAATTACTGGATGGGTAGAAAAGGCTTTATAGAAGAAAGGGAGTTTGTCCTCTTCATCCATGGAGCAGGAGGCGGACAGTATACCTGGAGCTTTCAGAAGGGATTTTTTGAAAAGCATTTCAATCCCATCATCATCGAACTCCCAGGCCATGGAGAGTCAGAAGGTGAGGGGGAAAATGAAATCGGAACGTATGCCGAGCATGTCCATGGTTTTTTAAAAGCCCTCCATCTCTCGAAAGTCTTTCTCGTTGGCCATTCCATGGGAGGGGCCATCGTTCAGACGATGGCCTTGAGATATCCGGAGGTGATCAAGGGGATTGTCCTCGTGGGTACCGGAGTAAGGTTAAGGGTATTTCCCATGATTCTGGAAGGGATCAAAAAAAATTTTGAAGAGACTGTAAAAAAGATTCACCAGTTCTCTTTTTCTCCCAGGGCCCCTCATGATCTGATTGAGAAGGGTATGGCCGAGATGTTGCGTTGTCAGCCTGAAGTCCTGCACGGGGACTTTTCAGCCTGTGACCGATTTGATGTAATGAATGAGGTTGAGAAGATCAACCTTCCCACACTCATTCTCTGCGGCGATGAGGATCAACTCACCCCGGTGAAGTATTCTCAATTTCTCCACAATCGAATTGAGGGATCGAAACTGGAGGTTATTCCCAATGCAGGTCATATGGTGATGATGGAGTCTGCTTCGGCGTTTAATGAGAAAATCAGGAAATTTATTAGTATCGTTCAAAAGGTGAGGCATAAATGTTTTGACAGCCGAGCAAACTAAACGGTCCCTTTAGAAAACCTCCAAAATCTCCCCTCTCCTCGTGGGAGGGGATTAAGGGGAGGGGGGAAGTGGCTGAAATTATTAATAAAGTTTGTAACATTCTCACCCCCACCCTCACCCTCCCCCATCGAAGGGGGAGAGGAATTTGCTTGGGACCGGAGTTGCTTTGAGTGGTTTATTGAAATGCCTCACCTTTTGAACGTTACC
>JAGXTA010000104.1 GCA_018333535.1 Deltaproteobacteria bacterium
CAGGGCGTTAAAGTCAAGGGCTACCACAAAAGCATCATAGGCTCTGACCGGGTTATTAGGGGCCACGTAGTCTTCAATGCTGGGTGGAAACAGGCCGAGTTGAAAACGATCTCCATATCGATAGGCCATTGGGATTCCTCCTCTGTTGGGCTGCATTGTATCATATCGATATGGAGACAGGTAGAGTTTTTTCATTCGTTATGCTAAAAATTGTTACCCCTCACCCTCCCCATTGTGACACAGTCTCTGACGGGGGAGGGTGAGGGTGGGGGTGAAAGGAGACAGAAATGATTTCAAAAGAAACCTATGCCTGTCAACACTGTGGTGCTGAAGCGGACATCACCCTTGAAGGATTTGACAAGGTGGAGGATGTCATCAGAAGAACGAAGAAAGGGATATGTAAGGCGTGCGGAAAGGAGACGGAGATAGAAGCCCGCTCCAGAGAAGCCTTTGCATGCAACAGTTGCGGGGCCGAAGCCGACATGACCCTTGAGGGATTTGAAAGCGTCGAGGATGTCATTAAAAGAGAAAAGGGGCTTCACTGCCATACCTGCGGAAAAGATGTTCTCTGGACCGACCGAGAGGACATTAAAGCCGTCAAAGTCGCCATGGAAGCAGAGAAGGGAGCATACCAGGCCTATTCGAAGGCGGCCAAGATGACGAAGAATCCGAGGGGAAAGGATATGTTTCAACAGCTTTCTGAATTCGAGATGAACCACTATCAGAGGCTGAAAGGTCTTCTCAGATCGCTCGAGGAAAAAGGAGAATGGGTTCTTTACGAAGGGACAAGCCTTAAAAAGAAGAAGATTCCCCTGAAGACCGAAAAACCAAAAGGACAGGAACAGCTCACCGATCTGGACGCTCTTAAAATCGCCATCCGGGAGGAGAAGAAGGCCCAGGTCTATTATCGTTCCCTGGCCGAGTTGACCAAAGACCCCCGCGGGAAAGATATGTATAAACGGCTGGCCGGCGAAGAGGAGCTCCACGAGAAGTTGTTGAATGATCAATATTACAGCCTCCACAATACAGGGTATTGGAGCTGGGGCGATTAGTCATGTAGTCGCTTAGTCTCATAGGTCATTAGACAACGATAAGACTATATGACTATAAGACTAGCCAACTAAATTGATGGAAGAGAAAAAGTTCGAAGGCAAGTCCAAGGTCACCATCGACATTGAAAGCATCCATTGTGCGGATTGCGCCCTCAATATAGAGCGCTCGGTGGAACACCTATCCGGAGTTCTCTCCGCAGAGGTGAGTTACGTCCTTTCCTCGGCCACAGTCTATTATGATCCGCATCGGGTGGAAGAGGAGAAGATCAAGAAAGCCATCACCAAACCCGGTTATGTTGTCAGGGAGACCCTCGCCCAGAGGACCCGCGCCTTCTGGAGTGAGATGAGGCCTTTGCTCTTTATGGCCTCCTCCGGAATAACGCTGGCTCTATCCTATATCTCAGGGTGGCTCCACCTGGGACCGGCCCACCTTCCGACCGCCCTTGCCATCGCCTCCTTGATCCTCGGTGGCTACCCCATTCTGAAGAGCGCCATCAAGGCCCTCTTCATCCCCGATTTAAATGTGGATACCCTCGTTTCCATTGCCGCCATCGCCGCAACAGCTGTCGGCGCCTATCAGGAGGCGGCAACGGTCATCTTCATCATGCTTCTTGGCGAGTTTTTAGAACATCTCACCGTTGGAAAGACAAGGAAGGCGATCTCCTCCCTGATCCAGCTTGCCCCAAAGACAGCGTGGGTAAGAAGAGAGCAGGAAGAAGTTCGAGTTCCAATCGAGGAGGTAAAGGCCAAAGAGATCGTGATCGTCAAACCCGGAGAGAGGATCCCCGTGGATGGGAGGATCATCTCCGGATGCGGCTCGATCAATCAGTCGATGTTAACCGGCGAGTCGATCCCTATTGAAAAAGGGGTTGGGGATCGGGTCTTCTGCGGAACGATTAATGAGTCCGGTTCCTGCGAGATTGAGACAACTCAGATCGCTGAAGACACAAAGCTGGCCCAGATCAAGCGACTGATTCTTGAGGCCCAGGCTGAAAAATCGCCCACCCAGAGGGTCATGGACCGCTTTGCACGGTACTTCATCCCGGCCATTCTTATAATCGCTCTGGCCACTTTTTTAATTACTGGAGATGCCATCCGGGCGATCACCATCCTCATTGTCGCCTGTCCTTGTGCCCTTGTTCTTGGAACGCCCACTGCTGTGGTGGCCGCCATTGGAAATGCAGCCAGACAGGGAATCCTCATCAAAGGAGGAGCCTACCTTGAACAGATGGGAAGGTTGAAGACGCTTCTGATGGATAAGACAGGCACCCTCACTTATGGGAGACCCAGAGTGGTAGGGATTAATAGACTTGATGGATTGGATGAAAAAGAGATTCTCTACTGGGCAGCCATTGCGGAGAAACGCTCTGAACATCCCCTGGCAAAAGCGATCTCAGAAAGAGCAGAAGAGATAGGCCTTCCCATTCCACACCCCGAATCCTTTGAAAATCTGAGAGGAAAAGGGGTAAAAGCACAATGGAACGGAAAGACCATTCTCTTAGGAAGCGCACAATTTCTCAGAGAGGAAAAGTTGACCATTCCGGAATCGGCCATGGAGGTTTTAAAACAGAAAGAGTCGGAAGGAGCCACCTCGCTCTTCCTGTCGCTGGATCATCGCCTTCTCGGCCTGATTTCCATCGCCGACACATTGAGGGAGAAAGCAAAGGCCACCATTGATAGGATCAGAAGAGAAGGGCTGTCTGAAATCTGGATTCTCACGGGCGACAGCGAATCGGTCGCCAACCGGATTGGAAAAGAATTAGGGATCCGGTATGAGGCAAATCTTCTTCCCGAAGAGAAGGTATTGAGGGTAAAGGAGTGGAAAAAACAGGGCCAGACAGTGGCCATGGTTGGTGACGGGGTCAATGATGCGCCTGCGCTGGCTGCCGCCGATGTAGGCATTGCCATGGGGGCAGCAGGGACGGACGTGGCCATCGAGACAGCAGACATCGCATTGATGACGGATGAACTCGAAAAGATCCCGACCGCTATCCGCCTCTCTCGCAGGGCCCTTCGGGTGATTAAGGAAAATATCGCCTTTGCGCTTGTTTTTAACACCGTGCTAGTTTTTCTTTCGGCCCAGGGATGGGTGACCATGATCCTCGGAGCGGTCATGCATCAGGCCAGCTCGTTGCTGGTCATCCTGAATTCGATGAGGCTCTTGAGAAGAGAGTAGTCAAATAGTTTCATGGTCTGATAGTTTCATAGTCTTTCCGGCCCGATGCAAGGACGATTCGACGAACAGACTAATTGACTATGCGACTAAATAAAACTTGACCCTAAAGATTATTTTCATTTAAAATGAGGCCAATTTAAAATCGCAAAGGAGAAACTATGGACGAGAAGAAATTTAAGGAGATCATTCAGTTTGCCATTGACAAGGAGATTGAGGCTTTCAATTTTTACACCGGAGCGAGTCAGAATACAAAATACTCCGGGGGGAAGGAGCTCTTTTTATCGCTTGCGAAAGAAGAGGAGGGTCACCGCAAATTACTACAAAACCTGAATATGGAGAAGGTTTCACAGAAAAGGATTGAGAAGGTTCCTGATCTTCATATCAGCGACTATATGGTCGAGATGGCAATGAAACCCGATCTCTCCTATGCCGATACGTTACGGGTTGCCATGAAAAGAGAGGAAAAATCACTGAAACTTTATACGGATATGAAGGAATCGAACACGGACGAAGATTTGAAGAAACTCTTCACCTTGCTTGCCAGCGAGGAGGCCAAACACAAACTGAAACTCGAAAAAATCTACGACGATGAAGTCTTGAAATAGCCTGCTGGGCTCTTGAGAGCGCTTCACTTTAGGACGGCCTCCGGCCTTGAGGGTTAATGCGAAAACACCCTCAAACGGAGTGCTCCTCAAATGAAATGCTCCTCAAGTGAAACGACCCTATAGCATCATTTGGAGGATGATATGGAAAAATACAAATGCACGGTTTGCGGTTATATCTACGATCCGGCAAAGGGCGACGAGGATGGGGGCGTTTCCCCAAACACCCCTTTTGCAAAAGTTTCTGACAACTGGGTCTGTCCCGTCTGCGGCGCTCCCAAAGATATGTTCGAGAAGATATAGAAAATCACCTGGAATAGATCTCTTTTAATTCCTGGTAGTCCTGAAGGGTGTCCTTGATCATCTCGAGGTCTTTCTCGTTCAGAGGCCTAATGGGTTTGGCAGGAGCGCCTAAAGCCAGGGTTTTAGGCGGAATGATCGTATTGGGAGTGACCACGGATCCTGCGCCAACGATCGATTCCTCACCGATCTCAGATCCGTTTAAAAGGATCGCTCCTATTCCGATGAGCGATCCCCTTCGGATCTTGCATCCATGCGCCACCACCCGGTGACCCAATATCACCTCATCTTCTATGACGAGAGGATAGAACTCTTTATCGATATGAAGGACACAACCATCCTGAATATTGACATTTGAACCGATCCTTATATAGTTCATATCTCCCCGGATGATGCTGTAAAACCAAATATTACTTCCCGGTCCGATCTCCACATCTCCGATGATCATCGCATTCTCAGCAATAAATGCCGTCGGGTCAATCTTCGGACGCTTTCCTTTAAATTCTACGATCATCTTTTAACCCCTTTTTAGAAATATTGAAAATACGATGATGGTCGAGCCATCCGGAATATTCAAGGATTTGTCGCCCCTTAATGGCCGTGGATTCCAGAAAACGCCTTGACCGAGCATCCATAAACCAAACCGTTGCTTTGCTCATAGGTCCTCCCTAAAGTTCCCCTGCCCGGTAAAAGGAGGGAATGAAAATAATATGATTGGCAAGAGTTATTTTACATCAGTGTCCAACGATATCATAGTCATTACAAGATGAAAAGCTTTTCGTTTTGGGACTCCTGTTTCATTGAAATTGTATTGTGCCGAAAATCTTCCCAAGAGGATAACACTCCTTCTCTTTTTATGCCAAAAATCTTACATTAACACACCCAAATCTTACTTGACGGAGTCCTCAAATCCTTTTAGAATTTTTTAAGTATTTCCTTTATCAAACTTCTCAAGATAGAACCCCAATGGTTAGAACACCTCAACCTTCAAGACTCATACTCATCTTCTCCATCCTCTCTGCCCTTTTTGTTCTCTCCCAGTTCTACCGCGTCTCCAATGCGGTGATCGCTCCCAATCTCATTCGGGATCTGGGACTGAATGCAGAAATGCTCGGTGTTCTCGGAGGGGCCTTCTTCTATGTTTTCACCCTGCTTCAGATCCCCATGGGCCCGATGCTCGACCGAATCGGTCCACGAATGATCATGTCCGTCTCCTGTCTCATTGGAGCCATGGGTGCCTTTTTATTCGCCTTCGGGGACTCTTTTCATTCCGTCCTCATCGGAAGAATAATGATCGGGGCTGGAATGGCTCCGATGCTGATGGGCGCTTTTAAAACTTTTACCCTCCGATACCCACCGGAAAAATTTGCCACCCTTGTGGGTTTGATCTCCGCTGTGGGAACCATAGGGAATATCTTTGCGGCCTCTCCTCTTGCCTTTCTCACCTCTACGATAGGATGGAGGATGACCTTTTTAATGACCGGGATGATTACCATCCTCCTCAGTTTCCTGGTTTACTGGATTTTAAAAGAGGGAAAGATTGAGGAGGGGAGGGTATCTTCCCCCTCTCAGGATAAACCTGAGATGGGAATTTTTCAGTCGATTCGACTCATCACTGGATCGCTTGCCTTCTGGCAGTTCGGAGCAGTGGCCTTTTTCAGGTATGGAGTCTTTGTCAGCCTTCAGGGTTTATGGTTAGGGCCTTATCTCATCTATATCAAAGGATTTTCTCCTGTTCAGGCGGGAAATCTTCTGATCCTGCTTGCCATGGGTGTCATTTTGGGAAGCCCCATGGGAGGCCGTCTCTCCGATCACCACTTTCAATCCCGTAAGGGCGTTGCTTTGATAGGATTGAGCCTTTATTGCGTCAGCCTCATCCCTCTAACCGGTATATGGAGAATAGAGCATCCTTTCCTATTCGGCCTCATCTTCTTTTTTATCGGTTTCTTCCATGGCTTTGGGATGTTGATTTATACTCATGCCAAAGATCTCTTTCCCCGTGCGATCTCAGGGACAGTGATGACCTATGTCAATTTCTTCACCATGGCTGGCGCAGGGGTTTTCATGCCCCTTCTTGGAAAGGTGATCGAATCTTTCCCCCGGACGGGAGCATCCTACCCGGCAGAGGCTTATCATCTCTCCTTTCTCATCTGTTTCCTCAGTATGACCGCCAGCGTGATTTTCTATGCCTTCTCTAAAAAATAAAAATAGGGAGATGAAGAGATGGGGAGGTGGGGAGAAAAAATTTTTCACCCCATCATCTGATCTCCACATCTCCCCATCTTTTAACTTTCCTTGATTTAAGGGCAATGGAATGCTATTTTTAAAGAGGAGGAAGTTATGATTCTTAGAATTTTTTTAGGCTTAATTATCGGTGGGCTGGCCGGTTTTCTCCTGAGTTACCTCACGCGGGGTATTGGAAGCTCCTGAGCCCTCACCTGCAACCCCTATGTCAGCGTCCCGCTGGGCGCTATTGTGGGATTGATCTGGGCCTTAGGTTAAGGCCGAATCATTCGGAGAGGACGATGAGAAAGGGATCTCTAAACGCATGGGTTTTGAGCCGACGCCAATTTTTAACTTACTCAAGTCTTGGAGGTATTGCCTTTTTGTCAGGGCAACCCAGCCTTTCTCTCGCGCAGGCCAGAAAGGAGGAAAAGATGACCTATGCGGCCAAAGATTACAGCCCACTTTTAGGAATGGAGGGGTTTAGTGAAGCACTTCTGAAAAACCACTTCACCCTCTACCAGGGTTACGTCACAAACACCAATAAATTGATGGACACGCTCGGTCAAATGCTCAAGGATGGAAAGATGAGTTCCCCGGAATACGCTGAATTGAAGAGGAGATTGGGATGGGAATTCAACGGCATGAGGCTCCATGAATATTACTTCGAGAACCTGGGTGGCAAGGGAGGACCGGACAGGACCGGGAAGCTGTTCAAAAAAATCTCCGATGACTTTGGAAGTTACGAAACCTGGGAAAAAGATTTTAAGGCCACAGGGATGATGCGGGGGATCGGCTGGGCCATCCTATACCAGGATTCACTCACTGGAAAGCTTATCAACTTCTGGGTCAATGAACACGACGTTGGCCACCCTGCGGGCTGCACACCCATTCTGATACTGGATGTCTTTGAACATGCCTTTATGATCGATTACGGATTGAAGCGAGCCGATTACATTGAAGCCTTCTTCAAAAACATCCACTGGAAAGCCGCAGAGTCAAGGCTGAAGTAAGCCCTTTGGTAATTCCCCAGAAGGTGTGGAAAAAATATATTTCCCGAATGGCCTCCATTCCTGCCCGCAGGGCACCCATTTTTTTACAGCTTCTGAGGGGTTGCCCCCCTTCCTACTTCGCTAATTTAACGGCTATGGTTGCGACATGTTTTCCCTGAAACCTTGCCGCAGCCAGCTCATTTTCGCTCGGCATTCGCTCTCCCTGACCTCCCGCAATCGTTGAGGCTCCATAGGGAGACCCGCCTGTGATTTCATCAATGCGCATCTGGCCCTGAAAGCTATAAGGCAAGCCGACAACGATCATCCCCTGATGAAGAAGCGTGATGTGGAAACTGAGAAGGGTGGATTCCTGCCCTCCATGTTGTGTGGCAGAACTGGTGAACACACTTCCCACCTTCCCAACCAATGCGCCCTTTGCCCAGAGCTGTCCTGTTGCGTCAAGGAACTGCCGCATCTGTCCGCACATATTCCCGAACCGTGTCGGCGTTCCGAAAAGTATGGCGCCGGCAGAAGCGAGTTCATCCACATTGCAGACCGGGATATGAGCAAAGGCCTTCTGAGCTTCGAACGCCCCCATCTTCTTTAGCACCTCCTCCGACAGCGTCTCCGGCACACGACGCAGTTCAACTTCCGCTCCTGTTACTTCCCTGGCTCCTTCAGCCATAGCCTCTGCGAGACGGCACACATGCCCATACATGGAATAGTAAACAATTAAAACCTTCATCGTTTGTACCTCCTTCCTTGTTATTTTTTAATGCCGCTTCTATCAGAAAAAATTAATTAGAAAAAAAGTCTAACGGTAAGGGTAATCCCGCGTTTCGCGGGACCCATATCGTCAATAAAAGGCTATGTTTATCGTCTCTTATTAATCGGTCTATAATTGTATAGACATCAAAGATAAATCCCTCCTTCCCTCCCTTTGCCAAAGGGAGAAATTAGTATCGTTCAAAAGGTGAGGCATAAATGTTTTGACAGCCGAGCAAACTAAACGGTCCCTTTAGAAAACCTCCAAAATCTCCCCTCTCCTCGTGGGAGGGGATTAAGGGGAGGGGGGAAGTGGCTGAAATTATTAATAAAGTTTGTAACATTCTCACCCCCACCCTCACCCTCCCCCATCGAAGGGGGAGAGGAATTTGCTTGGGACCGGAG
>JAGXTA010000105.1 GCA_018333535.1 Deltaproteobacteria bacterium
CAGCCCCCTCTGAACCTCCCGCCGCTCCCTCCGAGCCGGCGCCCGCTCCTCGAAGGCCCTCGTCCCCCCCTAGCAAGCCTGCTCCTCCACCGAAGGAGGTAACCCCCCTGCCTTCAGAAAAGCCTCTCCCGGAAGAGACCTATTACACCCACACGGTGAAGTATAGTGGTGAGACAATATCGATCATTGCTGCCTGGTACACAGGTGATCTTGATAACTGGAAGGTCCTGGCGGAGGTCATGACCAAGAACAATCCGGGTGTCGATATCAAACGGATTTATGTAGGGAATAAAATTCTCATACCGGAAAGCCTGTTGAAGACTCGGGATTCGATGCCAAAAGAGTTTGTCGATAGCTTTTACAAGACATCAAAACCGGAGAAGGTTGCGCCCAAACCCGTTCCGCCTCAAGCCGAGGAGGAGCCTAAGCTTTTTGGCCCTAAAGAATTGCCCAAAAAGTAACTTCTCAAGAACAAAGTATTTCAAAAATCGGTATAGACCCAAAGCTTCATTATGAAATTTCAGGACAAGCTGTTATCTTTTAAAGGTGAAGAAAAGCGGCCTCTTCCTCAAACTTCCCTTTTTATTAAATTATCTGCTTTCGCAATCCTTCTGATCCTCATCGTTTCCTCGCTGTGGACTCTGATTTTTATTAAACGGGAGAAGGACATTCTCTATCGGGATAAAGTGAACTCAGGGAAAATGGTCCTGACCCATTTCGCAAGCAAAGCGGCCCTTCCCCTGATGGAAGAGGATATGATTGCTTTGAACACTCTTGTGAAAGAAGCAAGGGAGGTAGAAGGAGTTCTTTACGCAATGATTCTTGACAGTCATCTTTTCATCAAAGCCCATACCGATCCGGCAAAAATCGGAGATTTTCTGAAAGAATTTGAAAACATCGAAAATCTGATAACAACAGAAGCGGTGACCACCCTGACGTATCGCCTTCCTTCTGGAACGCGCGTTTTAAATCTCTCTAAGCCCATCGCGTTTATGAATAAGAAGATTGGATCTGTCTCTGTAGGATTAAACCTTGATTTTGTCAATCATGAAATTAAAAAAGAAATGTTTAAGTTAATCAAAAAAATCTTATGGATCAGTGTGACGATGTTGATCGTGGGAATCGGAGCGGCATTTTTTCTCACGAAGTGGGTGGACCCTTCCGAGAAGCAGGGCAAGGCCCTTTTCCCTGAAGCCATCAGAAATCAGGTCGCTGTCCTTTACACGGGGATCCGGGAGTTTAAAACCTATGCGGGATCGAGGAACCCGGAAGGGGTTTTCCAGGACTTGAGTGAATATTTCTCTATCGCCACAAAAGTTGTTTTGGACCATGGGGGCTATGTTATCAGGGTCGCAGGAGATACAGTGGTCGGCATTTTTCAAAGTTCCCCTCTGAAGGAAGACCACATCCACAGGGCTGTCAGGGGTGCCGTGGCCATACAAAAAGCTTTAGAATTCGAAAAGCAACAGGGGAGTGAAAACCCACTCCTGGGTAAGGTGGGAATTGGAATCAGTTCAGGAGTAGTGCTGTACGGCGATATCGGTTCTCACGCAGGAAAGAAGAATAATTATATCGGCGAGAGTTTCAAGGTGGCTTCCTCCCTTTATGCTTTAGCTGGTCCGGGAGAAATTGTCATCAGCAAAGAGGTATACAAATCCATTGAACATTCCGTTGCCGTTGACCCCTTACCGCCTCGAGAAATGACACAGCGGACGGAAGCATGGGAAAGCTTCCGTTTGCGCAATATTGTGGAAAGAGAGCCCCATGTTTAAAAAGTTCCCTTTATCCTGTCTGTGTCTGATAGGGGTGGGACTTTTGATGGTCGGCTGCGCAACGATTCCAACCCGTCCTGAGCCTGAACCCTTACCCCAACCTTCTCCTGAACCGATGCGCCCTCACTTGACTCCCCTGAATGTGCGAATCTTCCCTGATTTCGTCGCCCTGATTGCCCAGCCAGGAGAAACGCTCTCTTCTCTTGCATCGAAATACTTGAACGACTCTTCTATGGATTGGTTTATCGCTGAGTTTAATGGGATCGCCTCCTTAACTCCAGGGCAGGAGGTGATCATTCCTCTCATGCCTTATGGGAAAGGCGGTCTGTTTTTAAAAGGCTATCAAACGGTCCCGATTATTGCCTACCACAAATTTTCGAAAGACAAGGCCGATATCCTGACGGTAACGGAGAGCGCGTTTGCGGAACAGATGAAATTCTTAAAAGAGAATGGATATCGGGTGATCACCCTCGATGAATTTTTCGACTTCCTCGATTTTAAGCGCCCTCTCCCCAAGAAATCGGTGGTGATCACCATTGATGACAATTGGTATTCCACTTATGAAATCGCCTTCCCCATATTGAAGCAGTATGGGTATCCGGCCACCTTGTTTGTCTACACGGATCTCATTCTTCCGGGACGAAAGACGTTAAATTGGGATCTTCTCATCCAAATGTCCACAAACGGCATTGACATACAAGGCCATACGAAAAGCCATAGAAACCTGAACAAACGAGAGGGGCAAGAATCTTTCAGGGAGTATTTCGAAGCCGTTAAAAAAGAATTGACGGAATCGGCTGAAATCCTTCGAAAGCGACTCAATAAAGACGTGAAATATTTAGCCTACCCCTATGGTGAAACCAATCCCCTCATTATTGCCCTCCTGATGAAACTGGGCTACCGAGGGGCATTCACGGTGGAAAGAGACAGTAACCCTTTTTTTATAAATCCTTATAGGATAAACCGCTCCATGATTTATGGCACCTTCAATTTAAGAGAGTTTGAAAATAATCTGAATCATTTTAATGATAAGATGGTCCGTTGAAAGGTGAAACCTTTGTGGCTTAAACCCCATTTCTTATGCATTGTAATCCTCCTGTCCTTTGGGTGTGCTGTTCAACGCTCTGTTGATACAACCTCCTTGGGGGAAAAATATCCCCCTCCGGCGCCTTCGTTCCGTCAAGAGACGGCCTTAGAAAAAGACTCCTTTCAGGGCTCCCCTGAAAAATATTATTTGGAAGCGATCAAGTTGGAGAGGAGGGGAGAATTCCCCAAGACCCTTTTTTATTGGAGAGTGGTGCAAAGCTTCACTCCCCATGATCAAGAGGTTTCTGGGAAAGTCCTATTTTGGGAGACCCGGATTCGAAAGGAAGCAGAGAACCATTTCTCAAAAGGGTTAGAAAACTTCAAACAGAATTCAGCCCAAGAGGCACGCAAAGAATTCCTCATCGCCCTTGCTTATAATCCCGAACATCATCAGGCCTTGGATTATCTAAAACATAAATTAAACGAGCCCGTCTGGACAATTTATGAAGTCAAAAAAGGCGACAACATGAAAAAAATCTCTCAGGAGATTTATAAGGATCCCGAAAAGGACTTCCTGATCGCGTATTTCAATCCTCTGGATAGCCGGGACCCATTAAGACCTGGAATGACTCTCAAGCTTCCTATCCTCCCCCCGGCATGGATGGACAAGAAGGTTCCCTCTGAAGAAAGGCTTCATAAGGCCCCTGTCCCATCAAAACCCCTTAAGCTGGATGCATCGTTACAAGAACAAGCTGATGTCCATTACGCAAAGGGAATTAAATATTTCCTTTCTGAAGAGCTGGAGAAGGCCATTGAACAATGGGAAGAGACGTTACGAATAAACCCAAACCATCCAAACGCAAAGAGAGATCTCCAAAGGGCTCGCAACTTGCTGAAAAATTTGAGGAAGCTACCCTGATACCGACTCCCATAAATTCGTCATTGACACTCAAGCCTGTTTTTTCTATATTTTTCCCAAGCCAATAAGAAATGAAGGAGATGCCTGATGAACAAAATAGAGGAGGATACCATGGAAACCGAGCATCTTGAAAAGCGTTTTGGGGTTTTGTCTGTGGAAAAAGGATTTGTCACTGCAGATCATGTCATTGAGGCATTGAGAGCTCAGGTGATCGAGGATATACAAAAAGGGAAACACAGACTGATTGGTCGAATATTTTTGGAACAGGGATTGATGACCATCTCTCAGATAGACGAAGTGCTTGCATCCATAGGAAAAGGTCTGCCTTTATTCAAAGAGCATTGAAAATCCCCCTGATCATCCATCTTGTCTCCGAAACCGCCCTCATTCAACCAGGCCATTTCTTGAGGAAGTGGATCCGCTCCTTCTCACCAGTTCAATTCAAATTCCACTTTTTCTTGGGAAGGTAACATCTGCCGGGAGGGTTTGACGACCATCTTAACGACGATGGGTTGTCCGCTCTTTGGTCTGTTTACAGAAATTTCGAGAGCATTCGGAATGAGAGCACCCGATCTTTCCCAAAATAGGGAGAAGGCTTTCTTTAAATTCTGTTCGAGGAGGCCGGGGGTAAGATCTTTTTCAAAATGATCCTTACACCAGAAGAGGAAATGGGTGATTCTCGAAAGGAAGAGCTGGTAGCTCAGGGAACTGCCCCCTGCGGTCGTCTCTCTGGGAATGAAGGCAGTATCTTTATTCAGGGGTGAAACCAGAGGTAGGATGCCCCCCCGGATGAACTGATCGATTCTCTCCTCGCTGAAATTCGTCTCCGTAGGAATCCCTCGATTGCCCTCGATCATATGAAGGGCAAGATTGCTCAATCGGATGTTCTGCCATTCCGTAAATCTTGTCGGCCAACCGGTTTTAAGAAGACTTTGAAGGATGAGACTTCCGGCGGCCCAGACCGGAGAAATCCAGAGGTTCTCCGATTCGTCGAAATGAATGGATCTGGGTCTATTATCCGGCCCGTATGGATAACGGATTAAGAATCGATTGCAGGTGACGGCCATCCATTTTGAAGATGAGGACTCTTTTAAACGACGCCATTTGGCAAAGGCAGGCTCATCAAAATAATGGGGCAGGAAGGGAAGCCTTCCGAAATCCTTCCATTGATCAAGATAGAAAAATCTCGGAGTGACCCAGCAGAGCGTGGGAACAAGCAAGGTCTCCGAAAAGAGTGCCACCTTTTCAAGGAGTTCGAGGCATCTCGGAGAGTTATCGAAAGGAAGATCGAGGAGGACCAGGGAGGGAAGTTCATCGATGAGAGAGACGGTCAGATGATTCAGCGTCTCTTCAAGTGCATCGAAGGAAACAGGAACGATTTCGAAAATAATGTCTTTGTCGGCTCCTGCCTGTTTCATAAGACATTGAAGCCCCTGCCAGGTCGATTCCAGAGCTCTAAAATCAGGATCCGAAAAGACCTGTCTCAGGATTTGCTGAAGGACAAGGTCGATCTGGGGAACAAAGGCCTGGCGCTCCGGAGGAGAAGCCGGGCCTTCTCCCGGCATGGCGACCATCTTCAACAGGCGATCCACAGAACTTGAAACTTCCTCCCTTGCCTTTGTGGATTCAAATCTGATCTCTATTGGAAGACCCGGCCACTCCTTTAGCCGTTGATAAATCTCTTCCTCTCCAAGACCTCTGGTCTTCAACTCCTCAGCAAATCTTCTCGCCTCTAAGAGGTTCTTCAGGGATGGATGGTTCTCGATGAGGGAGTCGGGATGGAAGTCTTTCAATCTCTTTAAGTCGAGGGACAAGTGATCCCATCGGCAGAGATTCTGCGGGAGAGAGACGGAGAGGGAGAGATTCAGTTTTTCTATGGCCTGATCCGGATGATTCTGATCAACCTGAATCGGCTTCTGAAGATTGTCTTTTTTCTCCTGGAGCGTAAAGGGTCCTAAGGCCAATACCTTAAAAGGCAATGAGGGACTCTGCATGGCGACCTCCTGTGGAGGATGGGTAGGTTTATCTCTTTCAGGATTTAAATATCTTCTTAAATTTAGAAGAAATGGATTTTTTTTCGGCCACCGCGCCGGTCTTTTCGGAAGATTCAAGGGGTTTCTCTTCCGGAACCTCCTCGATCTCTCCCAGACGGCCTTCTCCAAAAAACCGGAAAAGAGGCCCCTGAGGGCTTAAGGCCAGTTCATCATTCGATCTCAGCGGGGCCTGGAATCCGATGGGCTGTCGATTGATCCGGACCAATTTCTGACCGGTCAGGTCCTTAACCCAGTATTGATTCTCGCTGAAAAAAACCTGAGCGTGCTGTTCAGAGAGAGCCGGATGATCCAGAGGATACTCGCATTTTGGACCCTTCCCAATGGTGATGGGGAGTTGTTTAAAGGAACGGATTGTGGGACCATACTGGATGATGAGGGGCGCCTTCGCCGATTGAACCGAGACCTCGGGAGTTTCCGGCCTTACGGGTGATACCTGCTGGGGTTTCTCCTCCGGGGGACGTTTGGGTGGCAGAGGAGGCTCCATTCGAATCTCCCTCTCGTATTCCCGGATAGGTGTCGCTGGAGGGGGTTCTTTCTCTATTAAACCTTCTTCCATCTGCGTGAGAAAACTGACCTGAGGTCCTCCTTCTCCAAACATCAGGACATCCCCGTCTTTGAGAAAAACTTCCTTCACCTTTTTTCCATTGACAAAGGTGCCATTGGCACTCTGATCAATCAGTTTGAATTGATTCCCCTCCCGGATGATTTCGGCGTGCTTACGGGAGACATGGGTGAGGTCTGCAGAGAAACGGAGATGGCAGGAGGGGTGCCGGCCAATGGAGATTGACGCACCATAAAAGCCCGACTCTTTCCCGCTGAGGGGCACAGGGCCTTTGATATGGAAAAGTTGAACAACGATCACAGGAGGCTGTTTCATAGGTTCGCCTTAATTATACTTGATCGGCTTTTGAGGTCAAGAAAAATTATGGTTTTAAATTCTGCGAGATTCTTGTATATTATAAGTATGCCCAACGTCAACTCTTTTGGCAAGTCGGATATCGGCCTCAAGCGCTTGAATAATGAGGATGCCTATGCCATCCAATCGAAGAAGGGCCTCTTTGTCCTGGCCGATGGGATGGGTGGAGAGGCCGCAGGAGAAGTGGCCAGCCGGATTTTTGTCGACACCGCCCTCGATGTTTTTTCCCGTATAGAAAGCCTTTCGGAACAGGAAGTTCTCGAAAGGGTCCAGGAGGCCTTCCGGCTCTCCAACGAGAGGATCCTCAACCATGTCGAGCAGACTCCCCAACACCAAGGCATGGGGTGCACGGCAGAGCTGATCGCTTTTTACGATCAGAATTTTGTCCTCGGCCATGTGGGCGATAGCCGCACCTACCTGCTCCGGCAGAAACAGTTGAGGAAACTGACACGGGATCACTCATTGATCCAGACCCAGATCGATCAGGGTCTGATCACTCCCGAAGAAGCCAGGGGCCATTCTTTAAAGAATGTGATTCTCAAGGCGGTCGGCATAGAGGAAACGCTGGCCGTGGATCTCATCAGAGGAAAAACCCATCCGGGCGATCTCTTCCTTCTCTGTTCGGATGGATTAACCGATCTGGTCGATGAGGCTTCGATTCAGGAGGTCCTTTCCATCCCTCTCTCTCTCCCTCAAAAAGTGGCGAGGCTGATCGAAGGGGCCAAGTCCCGGGGTGGTTTTGACAATATCACCGTGATTTTGTGTGAAGTGATTTCATCTTAACGTTGCAATGAAAAGGAAGGTGGGCATGCTTCCAATCCTTTACAATTGCGGATCATTTATATGTTTTATGGGAAACATTCGATGTCACCTTAGGTGACCTTTGATCTATGCTTGAAACCTAAGTAGCAAAACCATTAAAGGTGCCGCTGTAAAGGCTTGGGAAACTTCGGTTTCCCGTGTCCGCCCAGCATACCCACCCCCCTTTTCGTATGATGATCAACTGTAGGGTTTATAGAGAGGTTGTATGAGGAACCTCAGAGATTACGAAATTTTTAAAAATTACTCGGATGAATTGCTGACCGAGTTATCGAAGGTCATCATTGAAAAAGAGTTTGAAGAAAATGAGATCATCTTCCGGGAGGGAGATGAAGGAGATTCGGTCTATATCGTCACGGAGGGGGAGATCGCCATCAAGAGATCTCTGGATAAACCCGGCGATGAAGAGAAGACCATCGCCATGATAGAAAAAGGGGATTTTTTCGGGGAGATGGCTCTCTTTGACAAACAGCCTCGTTCCGGGTCCGCCTATGCCGTAAAGAAATCCAGGGTCTTCATTCTTAAAAACGAGGACTTCCTCAATCTCCAGAAGAAAGACCCTCATACAGCCATGACCACGCTCATCACCATCAATCGGGTGATGTCAGAGAGATTGCGAAAGACGAGCAAAAGCTTCCTCTCCAGTTTCGAATTCGGAAATGTCCTTTCTGCTATCAGAGGATTTATTAAGGGTGCAGGAGGCAAGGAAGAAAAGGCGGATATCAAGGGAGGCGGGTTTGGCCGTTATCAGATCACTGGTGAATTGGGGAGAGGTTCGATGGGAGTGGTTTATCGGGCCTACGATCCTCAGATCGGCCGACCGATCGCCCTGAAGGTCTTGCGTCAGGATCGGATCAGCAGTGAAGCTTTTGTCCTCAGATTCCTCACGGAGGGAAAAGCCATCGGTCGGCTCTCCCATCCCAATATTGTCAGCATCTATGATATCGGACAGGGCCGGGGAACGATCTATCTCGCCATGGAATTCATCGAGGGGGAGACCTTAAATCAGGTGATGGAGAAGAAAAGATTGGGCCTGAAGGAGATCGTGTCTCTGGGGATCCAGATGGCCGAAACTCTTGACCATGCTCATCAGAAGAGAATCGTTCACAGAGATGTCAAACCCGGCAATATCATCCTTCAGGCCAATGGTCAGATCAAGATCACGGACTTTGGTATCGCCCATCTTGAAGACCCATCCATGCCTCAGCAGACACAGGCCGGAGAGATCCTTGGCACGCCAGCCTATATGTCTCCCGAACAGGTATTGAGTCAACCGGTCGATGGTCGCTCCGACCTCTTCTCACTGGGAATCATCCTGTATGAATTGACCACTGGAACCAGGCCTTTTAAGGGCGATAACATGGCTGCCATCCTTAATGCGGTTATTCTATTTCATCCTATGGAACCCTCCACCCTCAATCCGGCTATCCCCGTCGGCCTCTCCCAGATCATTATGAAATGTCTCAATAAGAGACCGGAGGATCGTTTCGAGCGAGGCCGAAGTCTCGCCGAGGCTCTAAAAAAAAATATGCTTTTCGAATCGGACCCCCCTGCAGTGATCCCTCCGGCCATCAAAAAGAAACCCCGGTATGCGCTCTTCATCCCGGCAGGCATAGCCATTCTTCTTTTGGGAATACTCTTCTACCACTTCATCCTTCCGAAGGACAAATCTCAGAACGTCGTCCCGAAGACGGAGCCCGTCCAAACAATAGAACAAAAAATGGAAAAAGCGATATCTCCTTCCCTCAAGGTGGAAAGCGCACCAGTCGGGGCACAGGTTTTTGTGAACGATGTCCTTCGAGGAAACGCCCCTGTAACGCTGGAACTCCCCGCGGGGAAGCATCATGTCAGGCTGACCCTGTCAGGATACATCAATTGGGAGACTGAAATTCAATTAAAAGAAGAGGGGGAAACCCCTCTTCGTGTTCAACTTAAACCCATGGTTAAAAAAGGGACCAAAGATGCTCGCCCGATATGGTGAATGAGGCGAGAGAGGAGGAGAGATGAACCGGACAGGGATTGTAAAAGATGATCGGTACCTGGAGCATGTGATGGATGTCGGCCATCCTGAGAGTCCGGAACGATTAAAGGTCATCTATAAGATGCTCGAAGAACCGGAGATGAAAGGCTTCCTTGAAGAGGTCAAGTCTCGTCCGGCTACCCGGGAGGAGCTGGAAATGATCCATGCTTCTGCTTACATCGACCAGGTGGCAAAAACCGCAGGAAAACCTTACTTCCGGCTCGATATGGATACCTCCACCTGTGCTAAATCGTATGACACCGCCCTTCTCGCGGCCGGCGGCCTCTTGGAGTTGATCCGGGCAGTGATCGAGGGAAGGCTCAATAATGGTTTTGCCCTGGTGAGGCCTCCGGGTCACCATGCGGAAAGAGACAGGGCCATGGGATTCTGTCTCTTCAACAATGTGGCTATTGGCGCGCAGTATGCAATTAACAAGTTCTTTCTGGACAGGGTCTTGATCGTTGACTGGGATGTCCATCACGGAAACGGAACTCAGAATTCATTCTATGAAAATCCGCATGTTCTCTACATCTCCACCCATCGCTATGGTTTCTTCTATCCGGGGACAGGAGGAGCCAATGAGACGGGAAAGGGAAAAGGGTTGGGTTTTACGGTAAATGTTCCCCTGTCGACGGGAGCGGGCGATGCCGAATTTGGAAATCTTTTTGAGAAGTTCCTCAAGCCCATTGCCCTCGAATATCGACCCCAGCTCGTTCTCGTCTCTGCAGGATTCGATACCCATTACGATGATCCTCTGGGCGGGATGGAAGTCACGGAGAAAGGGTTTGGAAGGATGACCCAGGTCCTGATGGAGATCGCTGAGGCAACCGCTCAGGGAAAGCTGGTCATCACGCTGGAGGGGGGCTACGATGTCTCTGGGCAGGGTCGGTCAGTAAAAACTGTATTAAAAGAGCTGGCTCAGGTCTCGTCCCTTGATAAACAAGACCTGCTCGAAAAAGAGAAGAACGATTATTCCCGAATCGGAGGACTCATCCTTCAATTAAAAGAGATTCACAAGCAATATTGGAAGACCCCTTAAGAGAGCTTAAAAAAACTACTTTACGCTCTCTTGATTACACAGATTTCAAAACAGGATTACAAAGATTTTAGATATTTTTCTATGCATTTCATGTCGGTGTAATCGTTCTTTAATCTGTGTAATCAGGGGCCTCTCGGCATAGATTTTAAGGGTTTTTCAGAGACCTCATTAAATCTTCCTGGATGTATTCACCATCTCTTTCAGCTCTTTGCCGACCTTGAAAAAGGGAAGTTTCTTGGGAGGAACATCGACGATCTCTCCTGTCTTTGGATTTCGGCCCTTGTAACCCCCGTAGTTCCTGACCATAAAACTGCCGAATCCTCTGATCTCGATCCGTTGCCCCTTCTGCAGGCTCTCCTTCATTCCATCGAAGAGGGTGTCAACGATCACCTTGGCCACCTTCTGTGTCACATTTGTCTGCTCTGAAACCTTGTCGATGAGTTCTGCTTTGTTCATAGCTCCTCCCTTCTCCGTTTCGGGGTTAAACAATATAATTCATGATGACGATGGAACGAACCTCTTTCAAAGATAAAATTTGAAATTCTAATTTCGAAGCACGAAACAAATCCAAAATCCAAATGACAAAATTTTAAAATCTTATTCAAAGTTTTGAAATTTAGTATTTCTGTCATTCGAATTTATTTCGAATTTCGTGCTTCGGATTTCGTATTTATTGTTTCACCAAAGAGCGCATTCCTTCCACAATCTGTCCAAACTTTTTTTCAAATCCCAACCTGTTCTTATTGGCGGACCCTGCCAGAACAATCTCTCCCCCAGTCCTCGCAGGCATTCGAACCCAGATTCTCTGATGGGAGAAAAAGAAGGAGACGATGAGGCCGATGATCATCAGGCTGCATCCGATCCAGACGACCCAGACGCCGGGGTCTTTCGTCACCTGAAGGCCAGTATACTCCTTCGTGCCAATCTCTTCAAGTGTGAGAATAAAATCGTCCCCTCTTTGCTGATCTAATTTTGGAACATCTTTCAATACCCATAAGGCCCGTGGCGGCTGATTGGGCTTGAGAAGGGCAACCTGAACTCCTTCTCCGAAGTTATGGACTTGGGGGGCATATTTCAGGATTCTAAGGAGGGCTTCGGAATGAGGGATTCGGATCGTCTCTCCCTCGAGGCCTTTCAACGTCATCTTCTCTTTTTTATTCTTCCAATGAATCCCGAGGGTGACCTCCGGGATCGTTCCATAACTCGATTGATAAAAAGCCAGGCCTTTATAGTGGAGAGGATGATTGACTTCAATCGTCTTTTTTAAGACCTCTTTTCCATTCTCCAGAATGGTGAGGTCACTCGTATACTCCTTCACCAGTTTTTCCGGCCTCTGGAGATCGTAAAAAGTGACCCTGAAATCGTCACATCGGATTGAAAACCCGATCGGTTTAGCCACATCCTCATCCTTTATTCTCAGGGCGATGTGATCCACTGTTTCGCCTTCGAGGATATTGACAAACCCCCTGAAGCCGAAGAGAGAACCCATGATCCCTCCGATGAGGATGATAAGAATGCTTAAATGGGTGATGTAAACTCCTAGCCTCGAAAACCTTCCCTTTTCGGAATAGAGAGTGATGGATGATTCTCCCTCGATCCTTTGCGGATTTTTAAATTCCCTCTTTAAAAGGGATCGAATATCATCCTCTCTGACTCCTCCTGGGTTGGAGATGTTGACTCGCTCCACATACGGAAGGGTTTTAAGCATCGGGTCTCCGATCTCTTTTCCCCCGGATTCGCGAGAGATCTGTCTCCACACGCCTGGAAACCGGTGGAGAGAGCAGGCGATCAAATTGAACACCAGAAGAAGGAGGATGGCGCTAAACCACCAGGAGTGATACATATCGAAGAGGTTAAAAAACTCCAGCACATTATAGAGCTGGATTCCGTATCGCTGAATATATTCCCCGCTCGGCGCATTCTGTTTGATCAACGTGCCGATAATGGAGAGGATGGCAAGCAGAATGAGAAGAAAGATCGTGAGTTTGAGGGAACGGAAAAAATCGAAGACGATATCAAAAATCCCTTTTTCTTTATGGTCCATTGTGACCCCGGAGTTTATCTATTTCTTTAAAACGAATTCATGCAGGCCCGCCCGTCGGAAGTGGGCAAGTATTTGAAATTTCTAACATATGCGGTTGCCTGCTGTCAAGTAAATATGCCTTAAATATGCCTTAAAGAGAGCTCTGGAAAACTACTCTCCGCTCTCTGATTACACACCTGCCTGCCGCAGGCAGGGATTTTAAAAAATGATTTCACAGATTTTTCTTCACTTATCAATACATTTCTAATCTGTGTAATCGGTCCCTAATCGATGTAATCAGAGATTTCTGGACTTTTTCAGAAATCTCTTTAAAAAAAGGGGCAGCTCCTTATCGGAACTACCCCTTTTAACCTGCAAAACTTTCAGCCTATTTCTTTGCCTTCACGTGGCACTGAGTGCAACCGGCCGGCCCGGTGGGCTTATTGGCCTTCTTCAGATCATCATGGCATCCTTTGCAATTCTTGTGGAAAGCGTCTTTCACTGTGACTTTCTTTCCTTCAGCCGCTCCCTTATGGCACTCCTTGCAAAGTTTGCCTGTGGTCTCGCCCTTCTTCCAGGTGTGGTGGCACTTTAAACAGTCGATCTTATAATTATCGACATGTTTTTTGTGAGTCAAGGTCACCTTTCCGTAAGGGACATCGTATGTGATCACATCCTTTGCAAAAGCGCCGCTGACCATGAGCAGGGAAAGAATAAACCCGGCCAGTACCCCAATGCTGATTAAGCCTTTCTTCATTCCAATTTCACCCCCTTTCTTCTCAATTTATTAGACGCCGAAAGTCTAACAGATATTCATCTTTTGTCAAGGAAAAAGTGGTGAAAAAATGGGTTGCTTGTGAAAATGTTTCTTATCTCTGAAATCTTTGGGGTCAAAATAATCATCATCATAGAAACAAAGAGAAACCTCTTGATTTTCTTCCCGGAATTGATATACCATTTGTTCGGATACAGGCTTGTGGGGTTCTGTGCAACACCACCCACTAACGAAATGCTCAAAGACCAAAACTATTGGTTACATAAACTCGCAACGTTGCGGATTGACCGTGCACGGGGGAATCCGGCCCCTCACAAACCACTTCTCTTGTTGGTCATCATGGAGATGGCAGAGAGGGGTGAGATTTCGAGGGACGAAGGATTTTTCTACCCAGCGATCCCACGTATTGGCCAGAACATACCTATCTCGACTGGCATCGCAAGCGACATGGTTTCCCAAGCCAATAGTTAATTCAGGATTCCCATCACTACTTTTCCAACTTATTGTTCCTTAATGCTTGCATCACAAGAATCAGACTTACTTCTCCTGAATTTTCACAACGTATGGTCCTAATTCCAAGAATTGAACCACAAGAGACCCGGTTTGTCGCATTGTAGTCGAGGTAAACCATCATAGGATCACAATTAATATAGGAATGGTAAATAAATGCCGACTATTTCCTTATGCCATTAGTGAATTTGCTGGTGATAGGCCGATGAAGCTTCTTTTCCGGCCCATGGAACATAGTCTTGTGTTGGTTACCGCCTCGATTCCTTCTCAACCATTTTCCGGATTACACGCCCTTGTTCATAAATGACCAGAGGGGTCTGCGTTCTCTCTGCTGTTTTCCTGGCCTGTCTCGCAGCTCGCCGCAAGGCGGCACTGACTTTAGTCAGGTCTTCGTCAAGTACTATTTTCTTAGTTGCTTTCATTGCTTTCCTCCTACATCCAGCAAGAATGGTTTTTCACCTGAGTTATCGTAAAGCACCCAGGCATCAACCAAACCCTTGTAAACCTTTTGAAAATTTTTCCATCCCATCTCATAGCGTCTCCTGATAACATCCTCCGAAATGTGATGCCCACCCTGCTTGACTCTCACACGGACGCGCTCGATGGCTATTGCTACATCTACCAAGTACAAGAAAACCAGTTTGACACGATATCCCAGGCTTTGCCATCGTGGTATCTCCCTGGCATAGCGCCGACCACTAAGTGTTGTCTCGAAGGCAAAACTCTCCCGCCGCCTCACATGGGATGCAATTTCTTGCAACATTACCCGCCCGGCCCGGATTTCCGCATCACCCGGTGCAAAAGGTGATAGGCCTGCGGCAATAAGGTCGGCGTTGACAAAGAATGGACACTCCGCCTCTCTCGGCAAAAATTCTTGCGCAAAGGTCGTCTTTCCAGCCCCATTCGGCCCGGCAATTATAAAACAGACTGATTTTTTTCGCCTCATATCTTTTTTCAATTACCTCAGTTGTAAGATGGTTTGATAAATTCGAAACACTGTCGTGAATTTTCTATCCTCAGAAGAGCTATCAGACAATTTTTGTCAAATCTCTGTCCGCAGATTAGGCTATGTTCTCGATCGATCTTCCCTCGCGGAACACCGTTATTTCTGTTTCAGAGGAATTACGTTGGCTTTGGCGGAATCTGCGTTTCTGGGTGACTCCGCCTTCCGCAGAAGATTCGGGGATACGTTCCAGCGCAGTCCATCATCGGTGATTACGGTAACCGTCTTCCTATTATATCGGGTCAACATGCCGACCACAGGTGGATGATTCCCGGGCTGGAAAATCACACGATCGCCAATCTTAAACTCCAACATCCGCCCATGCGCCCGCATCTGGTTTAGGAAGCGAAGTCGCTCCACGATCCTATGATTGAGGTCGATCAGTTCCGCTTCGGTAAGTTCTTCAATGTCAATCTTCATGTGACTGCCTCCTCGATTCGGACCTTCCGCTATCATGAGCCTGTCCGGGTCATTTTTAATTAGTGTCTGTCCATAAATGCCGTAATCTTCTTTTTTTGTCATTCCCGTGGAAACGGGAATCCAGTCTTTTCAATACGTTCTGGATACCCGCCTTCGCGGGTATGACGAACTAACTGAATTTATAAACAGACTATAATTAATAAGGAGTTCAGTATCAATTCAGTTGTTTGAAAAAACTTGTAAAATCCCTCCTCACCTCCCTTTGCCAAAGGGAGGAAAAAGGATTTCCCCCTTTTGATAAGGGGGGTAATCCGTGCCTAATGGATAGATTTACGCTGTTACAGAATTTCGACTTCTTCTAAGATTCGTTCTTTTGTTTCGATTGGAGCGTTACTCTTTCTGGCCTTTTCTATAATCTCCTTGCCCATTAAGGCGGCTCCGAGGGCTCCGGTGAGCAGAGGGTCTTCGGGCACAAGAACTTTATGACCCAACTGTTCCGAAAGGGCGTTAATCAATCCTCTATTTTTAGCGCCTCCACCAGTCACAATGACAGAATCTTCCACCCTTAACCGATTGACCATTCGGCATATCCTGTCCGCAAGGGACTGATGGACTCCTGCGAGGAGGTCGGAGAGGGGAACGCCCTCTGCGAGACTGGCAGCCACTTCCTGTTGGGCATAGATGGTACAGATGTTGCTGATCGTTGCAGGATGGCTGCTTTGCAGGGAGAGATCTCCAACAGTATCCAGAGATACCCCGAGCGTATCAGCGATCACCTCTATAAATCGACCGCTTCCAGCCGCACATTTATCATTCATTACAAAATCGACGATCTTTCCTGAAGCATCGATCTTGATCCCCTTCACATCCTGACCGCCGATATCGATGATCGTCCTGGCTTCCGGAAAGAGTTGGACAATTCCCCTCCCATGGCAGGTGATCTCGGTGAACTGTTTATCGGCAAAAGGGACATTAATTCTTCCGTAGCCTGTAGCGACAATAAAGTTGATTTCCTGAATAGAAAGGGCTGCTTGTTTCAGGGCCTCTTCCATCACCCTGTTGGCCAACCGGCGCTGCTCCGGACCCGTCGGTCCAATGATCGATGCGATGACCCCTTTGTCCAGGATCACGGCCTTCGTCATCGTTGAACCGATATCAATGCCTGCAAAGTAGTCTGGCAATGTCATCCTTTAGTCAGATAGTCTTATCGTCAGATAGTCTTGTCGTCAATTAGCTTTTTTGTTCTAAACGATACGACGATACGACCATAAGACTAAAAGACCAATCATTCATTAGGCTGCCCTGCTTGTTCGAATCGATTCGAGGGTTTCAACAAAAGCGTCAATTTTGTTTCTCGTATCGACCTCTGAATAGGAGGTGATGTCGATGATATCGCTTTCCAGAACCAAGGAGGGCAGTTCCCTGTAACCCTTCTCCTTCTTTCCGTCTTTGCCGATCACATAGACAGGAATGGGTTTATAAATTTTTGACAGTTGATGCAACTGCCAGATGAGGCCCACATGCCAGGTTCGGCATGAAAATGCCTCATGCATGACGACACCATCGATCTTGTATTCCTCGATTCTGTTGATTAACCGTTCCACGTCGGGTTCGGATCCCGGTCTCTTCCTCGCTCTGTCATACCAGAAGGTCCAGTATCCGAGCCACCTCCACGCTAAGTGTTCAATAGGATCTTTCGTCTCCGGAAGATCCATCTCATGGAGAGGTGCAACCATCCGGTAGGTGGTTTCCGCGGGAAAGGAGGCCCCTTTGCTATTGAAATAATTGAAATCGTTTAAAGCATACCAGGCGGGCAACCCGCCTCCCCACATCAGCCTGTATTTCTCGTTTTCAACCTCGCCCTCTCCTCTGGCAATCTTCTCTTCCAATTCCTTCTTAAGGTCCACAAAGAAATCATAAGCCTTCTGGGTCGCCATCATAAAGTTGATGGGCACCATGGTATTCATGGCATCGCCTGTCCCCATAGGGCAAGGTACAGCTTTTCGAAGATCGTAGGTCTCTTCGATCAGGTTCCATGTTCGATCGCTTAAACCCACCAGCTCTCTCAGCCGATCATAATCCATCTTCTTTTTCGTCTGCTCTTCGAGGAAAGCCACCAGCCCGCGCAACTGTTTGACGATATATTGATGGTAATAGCCCAGGACTTCCCGGTGGTCACGATTCACCTGATAAAGGGGATAGGGAAGATCGATGTTATAGATGGGTACATCCGGCATGAATTGCTGGGAGGCCTGATACCACTTCGATCGCGGGTCGCAGAGGATCTGACCGCTGGAGATCATGAAATCAGGCCTGACCTGCCCGCCCCAAGGAGCATCCGGGGGCATCTGCCCCAGTTCTTCCCTCCACTGATCGAAACCGATTCCGCAGAGGGCATAGGTGCATAAGGAACGGGAGAGGCCGAGTGATTCCGCTCTTTGGAGGAACCGCTCCGCATCTCTCTTTGCGCCGCAGATGCCGGCAAAGTTCTCTGTCCACACCGGCACCACATCGAGGGCCCTGAAGATCTCTTCGTGATGGCAGACGATGAAGGTATAGGCCACCTTCTGTTTTCCCTCAGCTTTGGCCTGAAGGGTTCCGGTGATGAACTCCTTTACCAAAGGGCCGATAGAAGCCGCCGCCTTTGTAGCTGTCGTCCTCTTCTTCGGTTTCGCCTCTTTCTGCTCCTCAGCCATGATTAAACCTCCTTAATAAAAAGCCTGGGTTAAAGGGTAACGGTGAGGGTGCCGGTATCGTTAAATTGAAAATGTCGTTTGTCGTTGTCGAAGCTCGTATCGAAACTCGTGAATAGAATCTGGATGCTCGAGCTTCGTTTTTCGAGCCTCTTGCTTCGATACGAGCGTCGTCACCCATAACCGTTTGACTATTAACCGAAACGTCTGCCTGCCGGTAGGCAGGGGCTTTGTAACCTAAACCTATAACCTATTTTCGTCGGACTTCAACATTACCCAATCATCTCCAGAAAGGCCTGGACTCTGGTTCTCAGTTGCCCCATCGTCCCCGCTGAATAGATGTCCTCCAGATGAAGCAGGGGAAGGTTGAGCGAATGGTAGTAAGCCTTTCTCGCAGGAACCTCAAAGCCGAAAGGATCACAATATTTATAGACATAGAGGATTGCTCCATCCGCCTTGAACTCTCTCGCGTAGGTTCCGATATCTCCAAACCGGTTGGCGATATCTCCCTCAAACGTGCCTGCTTTGTTCGCCCTGTAGGTTTTCGGGCAATTGACCTTCCCAAGATATCGGCGGCTGAGCGCCTCGATGGAATCTCCTCCCACATCCGTCTTCGGAAGATGATCCCTCGCTCCGTTACAGATGGTGTCAGCCACCACATTGCCTCCTAATTCTTCCACGAGTTTGATCAATTCGATATTATCAAGACAGGCGCCGTCAATGAAAATCCTTGGCCCTTTTTGGGGGAGAGAATTCTTTCTTCCCTTCACCCCTGTCAGAACCTGGTCGAACAGGTCATTCGATTCCTCGATGGGCAGGCTCGATCCAGCCGTGAGGGTCATCGTCAATTCGGTTCCCGAGATGAGGGGCGGGTCAGTCTTTCTCAATTCATAGAGGGCTCTCACCTTATCCCTGTTTTCATTATGGACCCGGATGGCTTGCCTAAGATGCTCTTCGGTAATCGCCTTTCCGGTAAACTTTTCCAGACTCTTTTTAAAGGCGCCTAACTCCGAATCAAAGAACTCAAAAGACGATTCGTCGCAGACGCTCGGGATATTGACAAAATGAAAATAGGAGAAAGGCAGTCCATAACTCCAGGCGCTGAAACTCCGCACCATGCTGTCACAGCCATGTGGGATCACCATGCCGGAGAGAAAGTCGTATTTCCCTTTTACCGAGAGGTCGAAGACACTGCGATAGTATGGGCATACAATCGTTTCGAGGAGCGTATCTCCCCGGGTAATAGGCTCATAGACACTTCCTCTCACCCGAAAAGGGATGCACCCGGAGGCAGTAATGATTTCAAGGGGAACAAGGGAACAGACATAGCCGATGAATTGTTTTCCTTCACCTTTCAGTTCCTTCGCCCTGAGCCCGTAATTGTTATAATAATTTTTTACGATGTCGGAAATAGTACTCTGTTTGTCACCCATCGACCTTCTCCTTTTTACAATCCCCAGGGATGTGAAAAATCTTACATTCTCTCGAAGAGCAATATACCTCATTGGGTAATTTGTTTCAATCTTGTATTGTTAAACTCTCCCGGGCGATGAGCGCGGCTCCCAAGGCCGCTATCATATGGGGATGGGGCGGGACAAGAATATCGTGTCCTCTGATTTCTTTTACCGCTCGTATCAAGCCTATGTCTCTGGCTCCGCCTCCAACCATAGCCACATCCTGTTCCACACCTAATCTCTCAGCCAGGCTGTTGATCTGGGCTGCCAGGGCTCTGTGCAAACCTGCCAGAAGGTCTTCTTTTGCAACTTCTTGTGAGAGCCGGGAGATTGCCTCCGTTTCCGCAAAAACGGCGCATCCGGTGTTAAACTCGACTCTCTTCTTTGATTTTAAAGATAACTCGCCAATCTCATCCACTTTGACCTGAAGAACCCTGGCAATGACCTGAAGAATCCTGCCGCTTCCTCCCGCACATTTACCGCTCAATATAAAACTGTGCACGTTTCCATGACCATCCGTGCGGAGGACCTTTGTGTAGAGGTCCCCTATATCAATGGCGGTTCTCACGGAAGGCAGGAGAGAAGAAACGCCCTTCGCAAGGCAGACGATATCCGATTTGATTTCATCTGCGAAGATGACCAGTTTGGACCCATATCCTGTAGCGACCGTCCTTGAGATATCATCTACTGACCTCTCTGCCTGAGAAAGTAACTCCTCTCTTATCTTCTCGGCTGTCAGCTTAAAATCTCCTCCGGAGGCGCACTCAAACGATCCTAACGATCCCTGATCACCGAGGATAACCCCTTTGGATTGCGCTGAACCAATATCGATCCCCAATACGAAAGACATACACCCCTTTCAAACATAACGAATAACGGTGAATTCATCGAATAAAAAAGGCGAACCGACTTTTTCGTTGTCCGTTCGCCTCCACCTTCTACTTTCCACCCCCTACCTTCTACTTTCTACTTTATCTTAAACGCCTCTTCCATTCCGATATATTTCTTTCTCAGTTTCGGCTTCTCGATCTTTCCGGTAGGATTGCGGGGGACTTCGCCGAAGAAGATCTTGCGGGGCCGTTTATATTTCGGAAACACCTCACAAAATTTCAAAACCCCTTCCTCCGTCAGGGTTTTTCCAGGCACCACCTCTACAATCACACCAACGACTTCTCCTAAGCGCTCATCCGGCAAACCAATGGCGGCCACATCCTTGACGCCCGGCAGGGTGTGGAGAAAATCTTCCACTTCCACGGGAAAAACATTCTCGCCTCCGCAGATGATGAGGTCTTTCTTTCGATCGACCAAGTAGATGAAGTCATCTTCATCCACCCTTCCCATATCGCCGGTGTAAAGCCATCCATTCCTGAGCGCCTTCGCGGTGGCCTCGGGGTTTTTATAATATTCCCTCATCACGCCATCCCCGCGGATGACCAGCTCTCCCACCTCTCCCTTCTTCACATCCTTCCCTTCTTCGTCCACGATGCGCGTTTCCCAATTAAATCCGGGAAGGCCGATCGCCCCGACCTTGTGTTCATTCTCGATCCCGAGGTGGACGCAACCCGGACCGGTTGATTCGCTCAGGCCATAATTTGTATCATACTGCATCTTCGGGAAATACTCCTTCCAGTGTTTTACAAGGGAGGGAGGTACGGGTTGGGCCCCTATGTGCATGAGCCTCCACTGACTGAGTTGATAGTCCTTCAATTTTAGCTCTCCGCTATCGAGTTTTAAAAGGATATCTTGAGCCCAGGGGACGAGGAGAAAAATGACCGTGGCTTTCTCTTCGCTGATCGCCTGAAGAACCCATTCGGGCTGGATTCCCCTTAAGATGACCCCTTTCCCGCCCACAATGAAACTTCCGAACCAGTGCATCTTGGCGCCGGTATGATAAAGGGGAGGGATGAGAATAAAATTGTCTTTTTTCGTCTGATAATGATGATGATTCTCTGTGATGCAGGCACAGATCATATTCTTGTGGGTCAAGAGAATGGGTTTCGGTTGGCCCGTTGTGCCGGAGGTGAAGTAGAGACCGCAGGGGTCATCGTGGTTGATGTGAACATTGGAGGGAGCGGATGGGGCCTTCTCAAGAAGCCGTTCAAAGGGTTCCGCATAGCCTGGCAACTCCTTGCCGGCAAAGATATAGTCTTTCACCGTGGGGAGCTCATCCTTGATTCCGTTCACCCGGTCAACAAACTCCTCGCTAAAGACCATACACTGGGGCTCTGCCACCTCACAGCAGTACTTAATATCACTCCCTGAAAAACGGAAATTAAGAGGTACGGCCCATGCCCCCGTCCGGATGATGCCGAAATAGGCGATGAGCCATTCAAGAGAATTCATCATGAGATGGATGACTTTGTCGCCCTTCTTGATTCCCTTCTGCATCAGTCCATTGGCAAACCGGTTGGCCTGTTCATCGAACTGTTTCCAGGTGATCTCTTTTCTCTTTCCTTCGGCAGGCGTCCTTTCAATAAGAGCCACATCATTGGGATAGAGCCGTGCGTTTCTTGCCAGAATCTCTCCGATATGGATGTCTAATTGCCCCATATTGAAACCCCCTTTTAGGTTAAGGCTAAGGCTGAGGTTAAGATAATCTCCTTATCGCGGAATCGAACCTTAAAGATTTCATGGCGTCAGTGCAATATTTCACAAAAACAGGATTTTTAATGGGCGGCCGAAGTCGCCCATTCTTTTACTCTATGCTCTCTGCCCTATGCTTCCTATTACAGCCAGCGTTTACGCCGTTTGTAGGCCTTCACATCCTTGTACGATTTGAGCGCCCCAGAACTCGCCGTTCCCAGATAAAATTCCTTCACATCAGGATTCTCTCTCAGCTTATCGGCAGCTTCCTCCATCATGATCTTACCATTCTCCATCACATACCCATAGGTGGCGATCTGAAGGGCCATGTTCGCATTCTGTTCCACCAGCATGATCGTCGTTCCCTGCTCTTCATTGATCCTCTTGATGATCTCAAAAATCTCTCTCACCAGGAAGGGGGCCAATCCCAGGGAGGGCTCATCCAGCAACAGCAGTTTGGGTTGTGCCATCAATGCGCGGCCCATGACGAGCATCTGCAACTCTCCGCCGCTGCAGTATCCTGCCAACCTGTTCTTTCGTGCCAGCAAGGGTTGAAAGTAATGGTAGACCAGTTCGAGGTCCTTCTTATAGGGTTTGCCCCACCGTGTGGCCGTTCCCACCCGAAGATTCTCTTCAACGGTCAATAATTTAAACGGTTGACGTCCTTCCATCACCTGAATGATTCCGAGGCGGGTGATGGTTTCCGGGGATGAATTGTGTATGGAATGGCCGTCATAAAGGATCGAGCCCTCGGTCACATATCCATTCTCCGGTTTGAGCAACCCGGAGATGGCTTTCAATGTGGTGGTCTTACCCGCGCCATTGCTGCCCAACAGCGAAACAACCTGCTTCTTCCTCACAACCAGGGATACTCCCTTGAGCACCTGGATGACATCCGAGTAGACGACGCTGATATTGTTGAGTTGAAGTAAGATGTTGTCTTCCATATCTGCCTCTTAAAGTTGAACGGATCGTTCCCCGAACGAATCGGTTTTGGGGGCTATCTGTGTAATCTTTTTTTCAATCTGTGTAATCATTCTTAATAAGAAAATGGCCAGAGTCTGAAACTGGACCGAATG
Source organism: Deltaproteobacteria bacterium (assembly GCA_018333535.1). Lineage (GTDB taxonomy): Bacteria > Desulfobacterota > BSN033 > BSN033 > UBA1163 > RBG-16-49-23. Next base: position 23,106 of record JAGXTA010000105.1, read on the forward strand.
ATACGCCACACCTCTGCCAATCCTCGCGGTTCAAAAATGATGAAGAGCACAATGGCCAGTCCAAAGACGAATTCACGAAGGGGCGCAATGGTCAGGGCAACGCCTGCAAGGGCCGGAAGGTTCATGAAGAACTCCGATGCATGGCTCAATATCTCATTGAGCATGGTGATAAAAATGGCGCCGAATACGCTGCCCGTAAGGCTTCCCAGGCCGCCGATGATGATCATGGCGATAAACTCGACAGAGAGGAACAGGGTAAATGGGTCCGGAGTGATGCTGGCCAAATAGTGCGTCCAGAGGGCGCCGGCAAATCCTGCATAAAAAGAACTGACGGCAAAGGCAAGAAGTTTGTAATGGAAGATTGGAATCCCCATGCCCTCTGCCGCCCGGTCATTGTCGCGAATGGCGATAAAAGCCCGGCCATACCGTGTCCGGAGAAGGTTCTTCGCAATCCAGAGCATCGCCACAAAACAGATAAATACCACATAGAAATAGGCGTGGTCGCTCTTGAGGCTCAAACCGAAGAGCGTCGCCCTCGGAAGGAGAATCCCCATGGACCCACCGGTGAGGCTCTCCCAGTTCACAAAGAGGAACTGGAGAATAAACTGGCCTGCCAGTGTTGCAATGGTCAGGTAGAGATGTTTGAGACGGGCGGATGGAAGGCCGAATATCAAGCCCACCATCGCTGTGATGATGCCCGCGGAAAGCACCGAAAGATAGAATGGGAAGCCTAACTTGGTGGTGAGAATGGCGGCGGCATAGCCTCCTACGCCGAAGAAGGCTCCGTGACCGAGGGAGATCTGACCTGTGAATCCGATCAGGAGGTTAAGGCCTACGGCAGCAATGGCAAAGATCCCGATGTGATTGATCACATAAAGGACGTAATTACTGCTGACCAAAGGAATTCCAACAAAAAGAACGAGGAGTCCGATTAACAACGAGAGTCTGCCGAAATCGGTCTCAAAGATGGTCAGTTCCTCGTCGTATCTCTCTTTATAATTCCCGCAGGGATGAAATTTTATTTTTCGCATTCTGCCTCCAAACCGCTAAATGATTCGCAATAGGAGCACTTCGTTTTAGGATCGCTTCGCTTAAGGCAAAAATCTTTTGCCCCTGCCGCAGGAACCTCAAGTCCCGTTTAGCGGGACGCTCCTCCAACGATGTTATGCTTTTACACACGCTCGATCTCCACCAGACCGAACAGTCCGTAGGGTTTCACCAGTAAGATAAAGACCAGGACAATATAGGGAACGACTTCTCGAAGCGATGTTGAAATATATCCTCCCGTAAAGGTCTCTAAAAGTCCAATGATAATACCGCCGATGATGGCCCCGCCGATGCTCTCCAGGCCGCCCAGGATGACGACCGGAAAAACCTTGAGGCCGATAATGCTGGTGCTGTGCACATTGACGCCGCTGATAATTCCAAGAATGATTCCGCTCATGGCGCATACCAGGGCGGCAATCGCCCAGGAGAGGGCAAAGACCCTTCTCACATGAACGCCCAGGGAGAGGGCAGCGGGCTGATTGTCGGCGACCGACCTCATATAAATCCCCTGCGAAGAGTATTTGAAGAAAAGGCCGAAAAGCAGTAGAAAAATAATGCTGATGACGAAGGTGGCCACATAGACCGGCGGGATGTTAATGTTTCCCAATCGAATCGATAGATCGGCTGGCAGGAACACGGGGTAGGCAAACAGATTCCCTCCGAAGATAAAGAGCATCAATCCCTTGAACATGGCGGCAAGCCCAACCGTAAGCATGATCACCAAAATCAGGGATTCGCCGATCAGGGGCCGGAGAAAGAGTCTCTCGATGATAAAACCCATGGCAAAGCTTCCTGCAAGGGTCAATATAAATGCGATGGGAATCGGTAATTTCAACCACGAAGAAAGGACCAGAAAGAAGAAGGCCCCCATGGCGAGGAGATCTCCATGAGCGAAATTGAGGACGCTCGAGGACTTGAAAATCATGACAAACCCCAGTGCGGCAAGAGCATAAAGAAAGCCCACGGAGAGCCCCTGTATCAAGAGCTGAAAAAAGAATTCCATGAAAAACCTCCCAAGTGAATAATCATTGTAAATTGCAAAATGAAAAATGAGCAGTTAGCAAGAAGGAATAAAATTTGCAATTTGCATTTTACAATTTATATTTTGCAATGAAGCTTTTATTCTACCGTCAATATCCTCACTTTCGTTTCAATTGTTCCCACCTGTCCGTCCCGGTAGCGGACCTTGCCTGTGACCGCGAGTTCTTTCTGATCGCCATACATCGCTTCAATGAGATTGATATATTGTTCATAGACAAACTTCCTCCGCACTTTTCCGGTTCGGGTCAATTCTTCATCGTCGGCGTCGAGCAGTTTGTAGAGGAGAATGATCTTTTTAAGCCTCATCGGTTTGGGCAATTGAGTATTGACCTGGCGAATCTCCCCGAGAATCAGCTCCTCAACGGGCGGTTGTAGGGAAAGGTCGGCATAAGTGGTGTAGGGAAGCATTCGGTCCTCTGCCCAACTTCCCACATTCCCAAAATCGATATTGATGAATCCCGTGATACAGTCGCGGCCTTCGCCCCAAACGACAGCTTCTTTGATGTAGGGGCTGAATTTGAGCCTTGTTTCGATAAAGTCCGAGGAAATGGCTTCTCCTGCACTGGTCCGCATGATCTCTTCCTTGCGGCCGATGATGAGCAGATGTCCGTCGTCATCAATATAGCCGGCATCACCCGTATGAAGCCAGCCCTCCTTGAGAGCCTTTTTCGTGGCCTCTTCATCCTGGTAATAACCGACAAAGCAGGAGGGGGTTTTAACCAGCACCTCCTGATCTTCGGCAATCTTAACCTCTGTCCGTGGCAGGGGTTTCCCGACGGACTCCGGTTTAACCTCTTTGTCCGGCTGAACCTGAAACACTCCTCCGCCTTCGGTCAGACCATAGGCATGCTTGAGATTTAACCCTTTCGCCCTGAAGAAACGGATAACATCCGGACTGATGGGATGTCCGCCTGTGACAGCGGCCCGGATCTGACCACAACCCACCCGATCCAGAAGCGGACGATAAACGATCCTGGCGAAGATTTTGTGAAGTATTTGCAAATAGGACGGCACGGAGTCCTTTTTTGATTCCCGGTCCACCACTGCTCCGCCGATCTTTTGGCCTAAAACAAAAAGCTTTCGCTTGATCCATCCCGCATCCGCGATCTTCACCCTGATCTTTGAGGCCAGATCCTCCCAGAATCGTGAAGAGGTGATGATGATGACCGGTCCGATTTCCCGGAAATCTTCGGCCTGGGTTTCCAGTGTTTCAGGAAAGTTCATGGCCATCCCGGTAAGAGGGGAGACGCCCATTCCCCACATCTGATCCACAATCCATGCGGTCGGGGTGATCGAAATCCAGTTGTCACCAACGCCAATCGGGGCGGTCTCGATCCATTTCCTGGCGATTTCAGTAAAACTCTGATGCGAAATCATCGCCAGTTTCGGAATCCCGGTCGTTCCGGAGGTCATGATCATCAAGGCCACCTCCTCCGGTTTCCCCTTCCATAACTCCTTTTCAAAAAGATTGGGTTGCTTCTTATCCAAGTCCTCGCCTAATTTCAGAAGCTCCTTAAAGCTCATCAGCCATGGATGACCGGCATAAGTCCTCATGCCCGTCGGATCAATGTAGATGACTTTCCGGATGTGGGGGAGCTCCTGCTTCATCTCCAACAGCTTGTCAACCTGTTCTTGATCCTGGACGACGGCAAAGACCGCCTGAATCCGGTTGAGCATCACGGTCAGCTCTTTGGCAACCGATGAAGTAAACATATTGACCGTGATGGCGCCGAGGGCCTGGGCACCTAATTCGCTGAACAACCATTCCGGATGGTTGTTTACAATGAGACCGATATTTTCGGCCCGCTTGAGACCGAGGGCAAAAAGGCCCAGAGCGACCTGTTTTGTGAAACGGAGATAATCCTCCCAGGTATAGGCAAGCCATATTCCGAACATCTTCTCGCGGATCGCAATCTGATCTGAACCTAATCGCTCTGCCTGTTTGGTCAAAATCTGCGGCAATGTCAATTGGGCTAAGGACTGAACCACGCTTTCGTCGAAACGTTTTGTTTTGTTAACTTCCATATAACCATAACTCCATATTGGAATAATGGAATGATGGAAAAGTGGAATATTGGGTTTGGGTATCAAATGGATTAAAGAAATTTTTGTTACAGACCCATCATTCCACTATTCCAATATTCCATTTAAAACTTGGTTGTTTCGCCTAAGTAGGCTTTGATCACCTCTGGATGATTTTGAATCGCCTCCGGAGTGCCTTCTGCGATCTTCTCCCCGAAGTTTAAAACCATGATGCGCTGGGAGACACTCATCACGATGGACATGTCATGCTCCACCAGGATCATGGTCTGGCCCCAGGCTGAGTTTAACTCCAGAAGAAACCGGACCATATCTTCCTTTTCCTCCAGCGTCATTCCGGCAAAGGGCTCATCTAAAACCAATAGTTTGGGTTCTAAAGCCAAAGCCCGACCCAGTTCTACTCTCTTTCGCAACCCATAAGGCAGAGAACCAACCGGTTTTTTCCGGATGGGCTGCATCTCTAAAAAATCGATCAACTCCTCCAGAACTCGCCGATGACGGACCTCTTCCTTCCGGACCGATGAGGAAAAGACAGAGGCCAGGCCAAAACCATAATTGCAGTAGAGATGTCGGGCAAGAAGCATATTCGAGAGCACGGTCATGCCCGGGAAGAGTTCAATATTCTGATACGTCCTCCCGATACCCTTTTTTGTGATCTCGTGGGGGTGTCGGCCCATGATCTCCTGATCGTTAAAGAGGATCTTCCCTTTCTGAGGTTTGTAATAACCCGTGATGCTGTTCATCAAGCTCGTCTTTCCAGCGCCATTGGGCCCGATGACGCTGACAAACTCTCCCGTATGGACCGTGAGGCTGACGTCATGGATCGCCATCACCCCTCCAAAGTTGAGAGTTACGTTCTGGACCTCAAGATCAGCCCGCTTTTCAGCGGGCTGATCTGAGGCAAAGATTCTCGGCTGTCCTCGAAATGCCTTCATCGCTCTTCCTTTTTACATTTCAGATTTATTAATTAGTCCATAATAATAACGACATTGTATTATAAAATCCCTCCTCACCTCCCTTTTCCAAAGGGAGGAACAATACCCCTCTTTGGAAAAGAGGGGTTAGGGGAGATTTTCATCCCGACTAAATCGGGATCTATTATGGACTGATTAGTAATTCTATTTTTTAGGCGCTTTTAAAACCTTTAACTCTCCCTTGCCCGGGGCAAAGTAATTGGTCATGGGCGTATAAGTAGTATCTTCATGGACCTGGACAATTCTTGTCTGAGAGGACCCTTCATGTTTTCCTTTGTCATAGGTGATATTGGGGACAAGACCGCCAAAATCTTCGTTCTTGAAGGTCTCCATGGCTTTATTGATCGTCTCCGCATTGATTTTTCCAAACAATCCAGAGGCTCGATGGGCGCTTCGCTCCATGATCATGCCGATGACGACGCCTTCCCAGTAAGAGGTATCATACTTATCCACAGACTTATACTTCTTGATGAGGTCATCCATTAACTGCATCCCCCATGCCTTATCCCCGGGAAGGGTTCCACAGAAGCTCATGAAGAGACGGTCCCGGACCAGACCTTTGCCAAGCTTAAAGAAATCGGCATCGGTGATCGTCCAGGTCCCAAAAATGGGGCCTTTAAAATCGACACGATCTGCAGCTGTCAGGGCTCTGATCACTGCCTCGGGAAGCATCTGAACAGAGATATATTCCGCACCCTTTCCTTTTAACCGGAGCACCTCTGTGGAGATGTCGATTGTGGCCATCGGGAATTCCTCGATGCCGACGATGTTGATATTATTCTTTCCAGCGTAGTCTTTGCTTGGATCATGAATCGATTTCCCGAAAGCGGTATTGTAAGTCAACAGACCCACTTTGGGGGCATCCTTTCCTTTGTGGATCGCTTTGATATACTCTAACACAGCATGGGAATCCATAACATAACTCCCAAAGGGCAGATAGATGTAGTCAACCGGCGGGCCCAGAATTCCCTGGAAGGTGGAGAAGACGACCGTGGGAATCTTATGCTCCTGGATAATGGGCTTAATCATAATGCTTGTTCCGGCATCCCAGGTGGCAATCATGTCCACCTTCTCCTCGCAGAACTTCTTAACCAGTTTCACTCCTTCCGGGGGTTTGAACGCATGGTCAACAACGGTCAATTCGATCTTTCTTCCTCCAACCCCTCCCTTTACTTCATTGACGTGACGAATATAGTCGGTAATACCCTTGGCATGGTACTGTCCCCAGGTCGAGGCCGGGCCGGTGAGATTGATAACCGCTCCAAACCGAACGGGCTGAGCCATACCACTCATTGGCAAACCCATACAAATCAATCCGATCATAATGGCAAAGATAAATAATTTTTTCATCATTTTCCCCTCCCTTTCTTGGATAAAAAATCTCTCGTCTCACTTCTGCCCATGCTTTCATGCAATGGGCAAACATCTTCTCCATCCATTCGTTAAGGCCTTGACTGAACCACCCCCTTTCTTAATCGGAATGCCTTTCAAACACGATAAGAGTTTCGACAGCTTTAACAGGGCGAACTCATTTTACACATCTAAAAATAAAAAGCAAGTAAAAAATTTCACACCTTTTAACAAAGCGATTTCCTGAATGATTTCAATCCGATTTTGAATAATTTGGACATTAAAAAGGCCGATACCTGAAGTCTCTCCTCAGATAGCGGCCCGGCCATCCAACCTTCTTAACCTCCAGAAATAACAGCACATATCTCTGGACCCAAAAAGAGGATAGCTAAAAATATATCGAATGTCAAGGAGTTTCGGGGAGAGCTTTGAAAAACTACTACACACACTCTCGATTACAGAGATTTCTGGACTTTTTCAGAAATCTTTCGGCAGACGAAATGGAGGGAAACTAATTCAGCCGTACGGAGACCACTTTTGAGACGCCTGGGGTCTCCATAGTGATCCCGTAGAGGGTATTGGCCATCTCCATCGTCTTCTTGTTGTGGGTGATGAGGATGAACTGGGAGGTCTTTGAGAACTCCCTGACCATTTCAATGAAACGGTTGATGTTCGCATCGTCCAGGGGCGCATCGATCTCATCGAGCAGGCAGAAGGGCGTGGGTCTGATCATGAAGAGCCCGAAGAGCAACGCAGTGGCGACCAGGGCCTTCTCTCCTCCTGAGAGCAGGTCGATATTCTGAAGTTTTTTGCCCGGAGGCTGAGCCACGATATCGACTCCCGAAGTCGAGGGGTCCTGTTCATCCATCAGGATCAGGCTGGCCTGCCCGCCCTTAAAGAGCCGGGCAAAGACCTCTTTGAACTTTTCGTTGACAAGATGGAAGGTCTCTAAGAATCGCTTCGTCGTCGTCCGGTTGATCCGGACAATGGCTTTCTTAAGCGTATCGAGCGCCTGTTGGAGGTCGTTCTGCTGCTCTGTGAGGAAGTCGTGCCGCCGTTTCAATTCCTGATACTCCTCAAGGGCCAGGAGGTTGACCTCTCCGAACCCTTCCAGGCCAGCCTTCAGCTCTGCGAGCCGTTTTTCTCTCTCCTCCCTTGAAAATTCCTCCGGAGCCATTCCGATGGAAGTCGAAAGCGTGGCCCCGTAGCGTTCTCTCATCGAGTCCTGCAGATGCTGGAGTTTCAACTGAACCTCTGAAACCCGGATCTCCTCCTCATGGCTCTTCTGCCGGACATCCTCCATCTCTTGCCGGAGATATCTCGAAGAGGCTTCCGCCTCTTTCCATTGATTAGAGAGCGCCTCTACGCTCTCTCTTAGATGCGAAAGACCTTCTTCTTTCAACCGGTGGCTTTCTACCAGCCCTTCCAGTTCCTTCTCCTTCTGATCGATTCTTTCACGAAGCAAAGCCTTCTCCGCCTTCGAAGCCCTGATTCCCTTCACTCGATGGATCACCTGCTCGCGAAGGGTTCTGATATGCTCGGAGAGGTTGAGAACCTGAACCTCCATTCCCCTCTGCTTCTCCTCGATGGAGGCTAAATAGACCTTCTTCTCCGTGATCCTTCCTCCCAATTCTTCTGTCCCTTCTCTTACTTCCTCCACAGTCTTCTTCAGGGATTGGAGCTCCTCCTCCTTCTCCTTTCTTGCGGCCTCTTCTCTCTCCATCTGATCCAGGGCCACCTTCATCTCCTCTCCAATTTCCTTCTCCTCTCCCCGGAGTTCCTCTTCTTCAAACCGGAGGAGTTCTGCCCTCTGAAGGAACTGCGAGGTCTCCTTTTTTACTCCTTCCAGATCCCTGTCCTGATGGAGGAGTTCAATCTCCTTCTCCTGGATCTCCTTTTTCCTGTTCTCCAGCCGGACTTCTCTCTCAAAGATCTCCTGATGAAACCGCCCCTCCTCCTCAAGAGCCTGACGGCATTGGTCCTCCCCTCCCTCAATCTTTTTCTCCAACTCTCGGATCTCCCGCCTTCTTTCGAGAATGCCGAGGCCCTGATCACGGCTTCCTCCGGAGATCACTCCTGTCCGTTCGACCATCTCCCCTTCGAGGGTGACGAGGGTTTCGAATGGACCTTCTTTCTTCATCCAGTCGAGCGCCTTATCTAAATGATCGACCACGCCCACCTCTCCGATCAGAAATTCTGCGATGGCTGAAAACCCTTCCTTCACTTTAACAAATCGGATCAGAGATACCGGCCCCTCTTCGATCTCCAGGGGTGAAGAGAGTTCCTGATGTTTTTTGCCTCTTATTCCTGCGGGAATAAAACTTCCCCGACCCAGCGACTCCTTTTTAAGAAATTCGATGGCGGATATCGCTTCTCCCTCATCCGCTACCATCAGGTATTGCAACCGCTGTCCCAGAACAGCCTCCAGGGGAATCTCATAGGGAGGTTCCGGCTCCAGGATATCAGCCACCACACCGATGATCCGGTCCCATCGTTCCTGCTCTTCCTTTTTTCTAAGGAGGAGAGACTTCACGCCCTTTTCAAACCCCTCATAATTTTCCTGGAGTTCTTTTAAGGAGAGATATCGAGACCGGTCCTGCCTCAGTTTCTCTTCCAGCTCGAATCGTTCGGATTGTCTTGCTCGAAAAACCTCCCTCAACTGTTCGAGCTCTCCTGCCCATTTCTCTTTCTCATCCTGGAGCGTGTTCTGGATGGAGAGATTGACTTCTCTCTCTTTTTCCACTCTCGCCAAAGTTTCTCCAAGCCGGGACAGTCCTGCTCTCACTTCTTCGGACTCTTTTTCATGGGAACGAATCCGCTTCTGAAGATCCTCCCTTCTCTCTTCCAGGTGGGATTGACGGTTTCTGAGAGAGGTGAGTCGGGTGAGCGTATCGATCAATCTCCCCTTCTCCGCCTCTAACTGGTCTGAAACCTCCAGGAAGGTTCCTCTGAACTCATTGTAGAGAACTTCCCATTCCTTTACGATCTCTGCGTTCTCGCGGCTCTCCTTTTCCAGTTCCTTCCGGAGCTGCTCTGTTCTTCTTCGTTCTCTACGGGTCTCTCTCCAGGATTGAAGTCCCTTTCCGATCTCTTCCAGCATCTGGGCCTCCTGCCTCTGAAGGCCATCCTTCTCCCTCCTGAAGAATTCAACCTCGTTCTCGTTCTTCTGAATCCTCTGATTCAGATTATACAGCTCCTGCTGGAGCGCGCGGAGCCTCTCTTCTTCCTCCAGACTTCTCAGCCTCATCCCTTCGACCGATGCCTCCCTCTGGGCCATCTGCGCAGAGATTACGGTCTCCCTCTCCCGGAGAGCCTTGAGATAACCCCTGGCCGTCTCCCCTTTCTCCGAAAGTTCTCCGTATTCCTGAAGAGCGAAGCGGAGTTCGATCTCCCGGACCTCCTTTCGCATCGCCTTATACTCTTCCGCCCGCTTCACCTGCCGTTCCAGGGTGACGATCTGCCGTTTCACCTCGGAGATGATGTCCTGAATCCGAAGAAGATTCTGCTGGGTCGCATCCATCTTCATCAGGGCTAATCGCTTGCGTTCCTTATACTTTGCAATTCCCCCTGCCTCCTCGATTAAAAAACGCCGGTCCTGGGGATTGGCATTGATGAGATGTTCCACCCGGCCCTGTTCCACAATCGAGTATCCATTCACGCCGATCCCCGTGTCGAGGAAGAGATCGATGATGTCTCTCAGACGGCAGGGAGTCCGGTTGATCAGGAATTCACTCTCTCCGGATCGGAAGAGTCTGCGGGTGATGGTGATCTCGCTGTACTCCTGGTATTCCTGGGGGGCGGTTCCATCCTCATTGGAGAAGGTGAGGCTCACCTCCGCCATCCCCAGGGGTTTTCTTCCGTCGGTCCCCCCGAAGATGACATCCTCCATCAGCTTTCCCCGCAAATGTTTGGCGCTTCGTTCGCCAATGGCCCAGAGGATCGCATCGACGACGTTCGACTTACCGCAGCCATTCGGCCCAACGATCGTCGTCACTCCCTCCGGAAAGGAGAGATGAAGCCGGTCGACAAATGATTTGAAGCCGGTCATCTCAAGGGATTTGAGTTTCATGTATTTATCCTTAAATCAACAATTTGGCATAGATTTCAAGTCGCTTCAATATCCAAATTCGAAGCACGAAATCCCTGCCTTCGCCGAAGCGGCTTCGCGCAGGCAGGCGAATTCCGAAACAATTTCAAATGACCGAAATCCAAAACTCAATTATGGGTAAAAATGTTTAGAAAATTTGGTCATTTGGATTTTGGATTTGTTTCGGATTTCGATATTCGAATTTCGGATTTTGCAATATATTCCATAGTCTTCCGAAGCCTCTGTATCACCCTCTCCTTGCCCAATGCCTCCATCACCTCATCAATGGGCGGGCTGACTGTCCTTCCGGTCAGGGCCACTCGAAGGGGCTGGGCGATTTTGACCAGAGGTTCGCCTCGGGACTCGGAGAGTCGCTGGATCAGAAGATGGTTGCTCTCTTTTTTTAGAATCGCCTCCCTTGAAAGGGAACCGATGATCTCTTCGAAGATCGGCATGGATTCACTTTTTAAAAATTTCTTGGCGGCCTCCTCATCATAGACGATCTCTTCGCAGAAATAGAATTCCGAAAGCTCCGCCATCTCGACCAGAGTCTTCGACCTCTCCCTCAGCGAGAGAATGGCCTTCTTAAGAAGATCCCTGTCTGTTACCTGATGCCCCTTGGCTTCAATGAAGGGCAAAACCTTCTGAATCAGTTCATCCGGCTCCATCTTCTTGATATACTGTGAATTGAGCCAGTCCAGCTTTCCCGGATTGATCGCCGCGGCCGCCTTGCCCACTGTTTCCAGGGTGAACTTTTCGATCAACTCTCTCAGGGTGAACTCCTCCTGATCGCCGTAGGACCAACCCAGGCGGACGAGATAGTTCACCACGGCCTGGGGAAGGTAGCCCATCTTCTGATACTCCATCACGGACTGGGCTCCATGCCGTTTGGAAAGTTTCTTCTTGTCCGGGCCAAGGATCATCGGGACATGACCGAACTCTGGCAGGGGATGGCCCAGGGCCTGATAGATCTGAATCTGTCGAGGGGTATTGTTGAGATGGTCATTTCCCCGGATGACATGGGTGATATTCATTGTGACATCATCCACCACCACGGAGAAGTTGTAGGTTGGGAGTCCGTCGCTTCTCAGGATGATGAGGTCATCCAATTCGCTATTGTCAAATTCCACCCTGCCCTGAATCAAATCCTCGACCACGGTCTTTCCTTCATCCGGCGAAAAGAACCGGATCGCAAAAGGTCGGTCCGATGGAGAGGCCTTTCGCTGAAGGCAGGTTCGGTCATATTTGGGCTTGAGCCCTGCCTTCATGGCCGCCTCCCGTTTGGCTTCCAGCTCCTCCGGCAGACAGTAGCATGGGTAGGCCTTTCCTTTGGCCACCAGTTGATCAGCCATCTCCCGGTAGAGGAAAAGCCTTTCTGTTTGATAAAAGGGACCCTCGTCCCAATCCAGTCCCAGCCAGGTCATTGCATCGAGGATGACCTGAATCGACTCCTGTGTCGAGCGCGCCACATCCGTGTCTTCAATCCGGAGAATGAATGCGCCTTTGGTATGACGCGCCAGGAGCCAGTTGAAGAGAGCGGTCCGGGCCCCTCCGATATGGAGATCGCCTGTGGGGCTGGGTGCAAATCGTGCTCTGACGGTGGTCATTTTTCCTCTAAAAACCTATCTAAAATATTTGAAATTTTGTAAAAATTTAGCTGTTTGAAAAAACTTGTAAAATCCCTCCCCACCTCCCTTTGCCAAAGGGAGGAAAAAGGATTTCCCCCTTTTGACAAAGGGGGATGAAGGGGGATTAGATATTTTTTTCAAAGTCCTAACCCGGCGTAGCCGGAACCAAACAGGCTTTGGGAGTTTAATAATTTCGAAATTCGAATATCGAAATCCGAAACAAATTCGAATATTAAAAATTCGTATCACTTTAGCTCTTTGAAAAAAGAATAAGCTGGCAATTTAAGATCTCGTCCGTTGACCGAGCTTTCAATGCCTCTTTTGCGGTAGAGAGGATGATTTCTACCGGGTTGTGACCTTGGAGTTGGGCGGATCGGAACAG
>JAGXTA010000106.1 GCA_018333535.1 Deltaproteobacteria bacterium
GTAAAGAACCCCGCAGCAGAGCTGCGGGGCATTAAAATCAAAACTCAACTGCTCGTGGTGCTGATACTTTATGTTTCAACCTATGACATCTGAGGTTACCTTGTCCCCAACAGACCGAACAAAATACCCATCACCCCAAAAATCTCCTCCCCAAAACTGCAAGACTTGTTCGTTTTATCAGGCTCATATCCAACTTATACCATGTTTTATCGCTTCGCGAACCTGTTTTCATCCGCCCAGCAGAGCTGGGCGGTATTCAACAGGTATTTTTATAAAAATTTTTAGTTCAGGGGATAGGGTAGCACCCGACAAGCGGTAACTCCTGACCGTTTCCCCTGATACTTTTGGAGAGATCACTTAAGGAGAGTGGTGGAAATTGAACAAAGTAAAAGCATACAAAGGAAAGATAAGGGAAATTTTAAAAAACACTATTACTAAAAACACTTTTTATAACCTGCATATCAAAAACCCAATACCGATCTATCAAGCAATAATCGACACTAAAAGTTTACCCTATGAGGAATTTGAAAACCGGTTCCATAAGTTCTTAAAGACATATAAAGAGTCTTTCAATAAAGCAGCAGACGATTTTTGTTCTTTCCTCTATGAAAAATCACAACCGGTTTATCCCCGTAAAATACCCAAGCTTGCTAATAAAATAAAAGGATTTAAGAAAGAGCGTAAAGACGATCTAAGATACACAAGAAGCCTTTATGAATATTTTTTTGATGAAGGTATTCCTTACTTTCACTCTTTGATAACTTTTAAAAACTACCGATTAGAAAACTATTTTAACGAGGACGAATCATGCTCTTATATTTTGGGTTTTTATGGCTTCTCAGACGATGACTACCTGAAAGACGCTGAACTTCGTGAAAGGTGTAAATCGACAAATAAACTGATACTTAAGATTATCAAAACTCTAAAGAGTGAGTTGGAATTCGCAATAAATAACCTGTTTAATGACAATAAAGTCCCAAATGCCAAAACATGGTTTGTGGATGTGTTTAAGGAAGCGCCTGAACGTTATTTGCCAGATTGGAAGAAATACCAGCGGAGATCAAGAAATCAACCCAATTTTGAAAAGAGTTATGGGATTTTTGAGAAATTTATAAAAGGAAAATCATCTAAAGAACTTGGATATGGAAATAAATACCATAAATTGCGATACGAGGTTATCCCTCAAGGCTTAATTGTGTTTTTATATTTAATTGACCGCCGCCTATATAAAATTGTAGATCAGGAAAAAAAGCTTTTGAAGGAAAAAACCAGACAAATTAGAGACATTCTCAATGCTATCCCAAATGCCAAAGCTCACAGGTTACTTTCAGCACTCCTTAAAGATTACCATGCACCTCTTGAAAGAACAGGATTATTAAATATCAGAAAAGATCTCCTCCTTTAGTATTACCAAGCTAACCCCTTAAAAAACCTATTGCATAGTAATACTACCAGCGTTGTAAGCTCCTGTTAGGAGATGGAGATGGAATTTTTAAAGACCTTCCAGACACATGACCTTTATTTAGCTTCTGCCTTAAAAATCAAGGGATTTAAGCTTATCAACCTAAGAAAAGATGAAAGAAATCACGGGATATTTATCTTTGAAGATTGCGATGACAGACCCCAATTGGTGAAGAATTACTTTTCAGGTGAGCTAACGGGGAGCCTTAAAGCCTTTTCAAATGCCTGGGCTGACTTGAAAAGTTTAGTTAACGAGATTGAGATGGAGGAAAAGAATGGAAAGCGAAAATGAACACCCTGCTGTCATCTTCTCAAAACCCCTTTACCAGTATTGCAATGGTGGTTTTATCCACGTCCTGTTGATAGACCGTGCTAAGAACACAATAAACAAATTTATCTTCGTAGAAAAGCTCGACTCCATTCCTTCCCTCTTGAAAGCCTACAGGGGTTATAATGTTTATTTTGGAGTGGCAACAAGGCTCGATGGGGATATGACAAAGGAAGGGATTATCGAAATTCCTGTCCTATGGGTTGAGATCGATCTTACCGATAAATTCGGAGTTGATCTTCCAAATAAGAAAGAAATCATACAACGATTAAAAGACTTTCCCTTGAAACCTACCTTTATCATTAACTCAGGCGGGGGTTTGCATGTCTACTGGAAACTAAAAAATCCTCTCTCAAAGAATGACATTATACTTGCTGAAAACCTTTTAAAAAAGCTTGCGTTCTATCTCGGAGGAGATAGATCCTCTACCGATGCAAGCCGCAACCTACGCCTGCCGGGAACGTGGAATCTTAAACCCAAATATAAGACACCCCGGAAAGTTACCGTCGAGGAAGCTCATCCAGAAAATGAATATAACCCGGGAGACTTCGATTTTCTTCCTGAGATTGAAGAGCCTTCACCGCCTAACAATGAGGATCGAAGAGAATACCACCAAGAAAAAAACGAAAGATTGATTATGGAGTGTGAATTTTTAAAACATTGTGACAAAGACAGGGCTACCCTCTCCGAACCTGAGTGGTATGCCATGATTTCAATTCTGGCAAGGGAGATAGGAGGCCCTAACCTCATCCACAACCTATCAAGAGGGTATCCCAAATACTCTCCAGCAGAAACAAACAAGAAGATCCTCCATGCCATAAATGACGCTGGCCCTGCTACCTGTGAGCGGATCAAGAGCCTATGGGATTGTAAAAAGAATTGTGGAGTAAAAAGCCCCGCGGTCTTGGCACTCAAAACGAAACGGGATGAGTCAGCGGAATCATACGACACGGACATTAGGGTCATAGCAGATGATGAATGGCCGGAACCCATCCCGTTAGATGAGTATAGTTACCTTCCTGATTTTCCTGTTGATGCATTGTCGGGCATAGGTCGGGAGGTGGTGACTATGGTCTCCGACGTGAATCAAGTCGATCCTGCCCTAACTGCATCAGCCCACCTTGCAAACCTTTCATTGTGCTTCGCGAGAAAGACGTTGGTCGATTTATGCAGCCACCGAGAGCAACTCAATGTTTATCTCTGCCCTGTGTACGATTCGGGTCACCGCAAAAGCAGTACCGTGAACGAAATAGTAAGGCCAATCTATGACTATGAGAGGATGAAACAGGAGGAGCTGGAGACCACCGTCATGGAAGCGCGTAATATTTTCAAGATTAAAGAGAAACGTTTAGACAGGCTGCAAAAGAGAGCAGCAGACGAGGATGATCTGGAGCAAAGGCGCCAGTTGATTAGGGAAGCATCTGAGTTGACCCGCGACATGGCGGAACATCCAGTTCCGAGGAGCCCCATCTTTTTAGTAGATGATATCACCCCGGAGAAGCTGGGAGTATTAATGGCGGAGAATTTAGAAAAGATTGGCGCCATCCACCCGGAAGGGAATCTATTTGAGATTATGGCCGGGCGGTACAGTAAGGACGGGACTGCTAATATTGATTTATTCCTAAAGGCCCATGCTGGTGATCCTTGGGGTAATCATCGAATAGGAAGGGACTCAAAGACAATGCAATCACCTGCCCTAACATTATGTCTCGCAGTGCAGAGCGAGACGATCGAGGAGATAGGAAAAAACAATCACTTTCGGGGGAGAGGATTACTCGCCCGTTTCTTGTATTCCCGCTGTAAATCCCGCGTAGGATATAGGGGACGGCAAACATCAGCTGTTCCAATGACGCTAAAAGATAAATATCGTAAACATATTTTCTCACTAATGGAGCTTCCATTTGTAGAGAGTGCCTTGAGGCTATCACCGGATGCACAGCAGGTGTGGGATGAGTTCTATGGCGATATTGAGACGGAGATGCGCCCGGAGGGAAGCCTTTATTATCTGCCGGACTGGGGGTCAAAATTACCCGGAGCCGTGGCCAGGATTGCGGGCCTTCTTCATTTAGCAGAACATGGGGCATCAGGCTTGGCCATGCCTATTTCTGTCAGTACCGTCAGTGCCACCTGCGTGATTGGAGCCTACTTTAAAGAACATGCCCTTGCGATCTTTGGATTGATGCGCGAGGATCGGCGGTTCAAGTTGGCGCGGCAGATACTGGACCATATCCGGCGAAACAAGGGGGA
This sequence comes from Deltaproteobacteria bacterium, assembly GCA_018333535.1. Lineage (GTDB taxonomy): Bacteria > Desulfobacterota > BSN033 > BSN033 > UBA1163 > RBG-16-49-23. The sequence continues at coordinate 4,037 of JAGXTA010000106.1, forward strand.
TGCCTTCAATGGACGGGATATCATGCGATCCACCAGCATCGCGATGATGGATGAGGTCGAACAAGGGCTGAAGGTTCTCCAGGACAGGGGGATCATCAGGGAATCAGCGAGCTATAAGGAGAAAGGAATAGGCAGGCCAAAGGGAACAGCGTATCAGGTTAACCCAAGAATTTTCAACTCAAATATACGGAAGGGGTACTGACAATACTGACAAAACTAATAATAGAGGGTGATCGGGGTTTTCACGAAAACAGGGGTAATTTGAGCTGATCGAGCAACCGATTTGATGTTTTTTTCAGTTGCTTTCCGTGAGTTTCTTTCAAGCGAACAAGAGTAGTTAAAAGTTTTGCCGAATCAACCAAGAGGCTTGCAAATTCAGCAAGAGACAAGCTGTTGATGAAAAGAGATTTCAACATGAACCGATTTTTATCTTCGTTGAATGCTGGTTCGGCAA
>JAGXTA010000107.1 GCA_018333535.1 Deltaproteobacteria bacterium
ATGCTTTAATCCGCTTGACTCCAAGCATTCGTGAACGAATCGATTATGGGAGTGAAGTTTTCAAAGAACTTCGTAACAAACGGACCGCAGTGGAAAGAATTTTCTCTCGCTTGCTCTCCGTCGCAATGCAAAATCCTCCTGCAATCGGATGGCATGCGATTCAAAACTATTGTACCATTGCTCATATTACTGTGCTTCTGGTAGCCATAGCTGCAAAACGTTCCGGGCATGATGATAAAATTCGTTTCGTCAAATCATTCATCCCTACCCTATCCCATGAGGCTTCAAAACGAATTTTGTGAAGCCCTATTTTCCTAAGGGAGGAATTACCCCTCTTTGGTAAAGAGGGGTGGGGGGAGATTTTCCAATGGTTATGTCAATTCAATTCTGAGGAGAATCGCTATGAAAGAAGCTAAGAAACTGAATATCACGAAAAGTCTGGAACTTTTCGAACAGGGAAAGAAATTGGTTCCCGGGGGAGTCCTGGGCGCTCGAAAACCGAGCGATTTTATCGAAGGCGAATACCCCATCTATCTCGAATATGGCAAGGGCTGCCGGTTAACCGACGTAGATGGAAATGAATACATCGACTTCCTCTGTGGCTACGGGCCGATCATCCTGGGCTATCGCGAAGAAGAGGTGGATGAAGCGGTGGCAAGGCAAATCAGAGACAAAGGCTTCTGCTTCACACTCACACAGAGGTATCAGAACGAGCTTGCAAAAAAACTGAAGGAGCTCGTCCCCTGCTCCGAGATGTCCATCTTTTTAAAGACGGGCTCTGATGCCACGACCGCAAGCGTCCGCATTGCGAGGGCCCATACAAACCGGATCAAGGTGATGCGCTGTGGCTACCACGGCTGGCATGACTGGTGCGTTGAGATGAAAGGGGGCATCCCTGCAAAGTTTTACGAGGATGTGTATGAATTTCGTTACAACAACCTCAATCAGCTCGAGGAGTTGATGGCACAATATGGCGATCAAACCGCTGCCATCATTATGACCCCCTTCGGCCACCCCCTCCATCAAAAGATGGAAGAACCAAAACCCGGGTTCCTCGAAGGGGTCAGAGCATTGGCCACGAAATACGGCGCCGTTCTGGTCTTCGATGAAATCCGCACCGGGTTCAGGCTCCGGATGGGGGGAGCGCAGGAACTCTATGGAGTGACTCCTGACCTGGCCGTCCTTGGAAAAGGGATGGCCAACGGATATGCCATCAGTGTCGTGACCGGGAAAGCGGAAGTGATGATGGCTGCGGCACAGAAGCTTTTTATCTCTTCGACCTTCTTCCCGAACAGTGACGGTTTTATTGCCGCGCTGAAAACGATCGAAATCCTGGAGCGTGACAACGTCGTTGCCAAGATATGGGAAAGGGGAGGACGTTTTCTGAAAAAAGTCCAGGACATCATTAACAAATATAATGTCGGAGCGGAGTTAAGCGGTGTTGCCCCCATGTTTTTCATAACCTTCAAGAAGGATGAAGCGAATACCCATAAAGCCAGACGGGACGATTTTTACACTCAGCTCATCCGTAGAGGCATCTTTTTTACTCCGCACCATCATGGCTATATCTGCTACAGGCACACGGATGAAGATTTGGATACCGTGGCGAACGCCATTGATGAGGCGCTGGCCTATCTAAACGAAAAATATAAAGTCAGTTTTTAGTAAATGGATCCATTATTGAAAAGACACATTTTGAAAAATCTCCCCCGGCCCCTCCCGTGGTCGGGTCTATTCGACTTACCTTAAGGGGAGGGATATTCCCCCTCTTAAAATAAGAGGGGGGAGGGGGGAGTTATTGGAGGGATTTGATGAAGGTAAATAAAATTGACCACATCTGTATTGCGGTGAAGGATCTTGAGGCCGCGCGAAAAGTCTGGGAACCCATCCTGGGAAAACCTCAACCCGATGACCCCTATGTGGATGAGTCTGAAAAGATCAGGGTGGCTAGATACTGGCTGGGCGAAGTGGGATTCGAGCTGATGGAATCCACGACCCCGGATGGGGATGTAGCGAAATTCATCGAAAAAAGGGGCGAAGGGGTGATGGTCATCAGCCTCAATGTGGACAACACCGAAGAGGCCATGAAGGAACTGAAGGCAAAAGGATATAAATTCATCGGCGGACCGAGATCCTTCCGGGATTGCAAATTTGCCTTCATCCATCCCAAAGAAGTCAATGGGGTGTTGCTCGAGCTGATCGACTATCCCTGGAATGAATTCAAGAAAAAATAGTAAAGGGCCATCGATTTATCGCTTTATGGAGGCGCCCCGATTCAAACAGGGCGCCTTTTATATTTTTTACTGCCCCAAAACACCTAAAACCAGAGAAAAATCTCTTGACAACTCTTTTAAATATTGATATTTGAAGTCCTGTTTTTAAGGGTGGGGAAATAAATAAAACAGCAGTCAAGAGCCTTGGAAAAGGAGGTGATGAAGAACAAATCCACACCTTAAAAGAACCCTTTTAATAAGAGAAGGAGGACATTATGAAGGAATTTAAAGTTTTTCTCAGGGAAGATGAAATTCCAAAGCAATGGTATAATATTCAGGCCGATTTGCCGACTCCTCTTCAACCCCCTCTCCACCCTGGGACCGGACAACCCATTGGCCCCCAGGACCTTGCCCCTGTCTTCCCCATGAACCTGATCGAACAGGAGGTCAGCACACAACGATGGATCGATATTCCCCAAGAGGTGATGGAAAAACTTCTCATTTGGAGACCCACGCCCCTCCATCGCGCCTATGCCCTGGAAAAGGCTCTGGGGACACCAGCCAAAATTTATTACAAGAATGAAGGGGTGAGCCCTCCGGGAAGTCATAAGCCCAATACGGCTATCGCACAGGCCTATTACAACAAGGTTTTTGGTATTAAAAGAATCGCTACGGAGACCGGCGCAGGACAATGGGGAAGCGCACTCAGTTTTGCCTGTTGCCTCTTCGGTCTGGAGTGCAAGGTCTATATGGTAAGGATCAGTTATGATCAGAAACCCTATCGCCGTTTGATGATGAACACCTGGGGAGCCAACTGTATCCCCAGCCCGAGCAAAGATACGAATGCTGGAAGAAAAATCCTTGAAGAAACCCCGGATTCTCCGGGAAGCCTTGGCATCGCCATCAGCGAAGCCATTGAAGACGCCGTAACCACCAAGGACACTCGATACTCTCTGGGGAGCGTCTTAAACCATGTGATGATGCATCAAACGATCATCGGTCTTGAAGCCAAGAAACAGTTGGAAAAATTTGGGGAGAAGAAAGTCGATATCGTGACAGGTTGCGTAGGTGGGGGAAGCAATTTTGCTGGTCTTGCCTTCCCCTTTGTCCTGGACAAAATCAACGGCGCCAATATCACAATTATTCCAGCAGAACCGACTTCCTGCCCCACGATGACCAGAGCGCCCTTTGTCTATGATTTTGGCGATACAGCCGCCACAACCCCGCTCCTTGCCATGCATAGCCTCGGACATTCCTTCATTCCAGCCCCTATCCATGCGGGTGGGCTCAGGTATCATGGTCTTGCCCCTCTTGTGAGTCAATTGATCATTGAGGGATTGCTGGAGCCCCGGGCTTATAATCAATTAGAGTGTTATGCCAATGCCGTCCTCTGGGCAAGAACCGAAGGTTTCATCCCCGCTCCTGAGACCAGCCACGCCATCTCCGTTGTTATTGAGGAGGCGAAGAAGGCTAAAGAAGAGGGGAAGGAGAAGGTCATCCTTCTAAATTGGAGCGGCCACGGCTTGATGGATCTCGGTGGTTATGACTCTTATTTCAGTGGGAAACTCGTTGACTACGCCTTACCAGAAGAAGAGATGAAAAAATCTCTTAAATCGATGGAAGGGCTGCCGATACCTCCCAAGATGAAGAAGGGGAAGCCGGTTTAATCAAGATGAAATCCTACGGGCCAAGCCCGTAGGATTTTTTATTTTGTGAGCTTGTGCTAAATTACTCAAAGCATATCGAAGCGCCATGATTGAAGAATATGATGCCTTGATTATCTACTGCCCTCAATTGGGCGGTGAAATCCCATTCCGATACTGTCGTACGCTTAATGAAGACCTCCCATGCCGTAAAATTATAGTCTGCTGGGAATTTAGAATTGAGATATCAAAATTTTTGGGCGAACATTATTCAATGGAACAAATTCAACATGCCCTGACACCTCCGACCAAGACAAGGATGGACACGATTCTCGAGCTCATTGAGAAAGCCAAAAAAGTCAAAGAGAAAACAGAGGAATAGGATGCTCATCTCTGATCGATTAAGTAATATCAAACCCTCCGGCGTGAGGCGGATATTTGATCTGGCCCGTCAGATGAAAGATCCCATCAATCTGAGCATTGGAGAGCCTGATTTCGATATTCCGGAACCGCTCAAAGAGGAGGGGATCGAATGGATTCGCAAAGGGTTCAATAAATATACCCCGACTCAGGGCATCCCTGAGTTGAGAGAAAAGATCAGCCTCCATTTAAAAAAGAAGAGAGTCCAGTTTGAGGAGGTGATGGTGACGGCAGGCGTGACCGGTGGTTTATTGCTGGCCAGCCTTGCCCTCATCAATCCGGGCGATGAGGTCATCATCCCTGACCCCTATTTTGTAATGTATGAATATCAGGTTCTCCTGATGGGAGGCGTTCCTGTCTTCGTGGATACCTATCCTGACTTTCGTTTGAGGGAAGAAGAGTTCATCAAGAAGATTTCAAAAAAAACCAAATTCATCATCATCAACAGTCCGAATAATCCTACCGGAGCTATTTATCCGGAAGAAGATCTCAGGATGGTCGTCAGGATTGCCCGTGAGAGGAATCTCCTCATCCTCTCGGACGACATCTATGACAGCTTTGTCTTCGATGAACCCTCCTGCCCTACGATCGGACAGCTCTATGAAAAGACGTTGACCTTTGGGGGATTTTCAAAAGGTTGGGCCATGACCGGATGGAGATTGGGTTATGTGGCTGGTCCGAAGGAAATTCTTCAGCAGATGATCACGCTTCAACAATATACCTTTTCCAGTATCAATTCCTTTGCTCAGAAGGCCGCCCTCAAGGCATTGGACTTCAATATGGAGGATTACATCAAACAATATAAGAGAAAGAGGGACCTGATCTATGAGGGGTTGAAAGAAAAGTTCCATGTCCAAAAACCACAGGGAGCTTTCTATATCTTTCCGGAAGTCCCTGGAAGAAATGGAGATGCCTTCGTGGAGAGGGCCATTCAAAACAATCTCTTCGTCGTCCCCGGTAGTGTTTTTTCCAAAAGAAATACCCATGTCAGGATCTCCTTTGCGGCTTCGGAGGAGACCCTCCTGAAAGGAATTGAGGTCCTTAACCGAATAAGTTAAAATTTTATTAATGGTATTAATTTGGTTGTTTGAAATCGTCTTGTAAAATCCCTCCCAACCTCCCTTTTCCAAAGGGAGGAGAAATATTTCCCCCTTTTGACAAAGGGGGATGGAGGGGGATTAGATCAGTTTTTTCAAAGCGTTAAAGTGTTACCATTGATCAATATTAAATGCACCCCTCCTTTTTTGAAGGTGCGGGGGGGGGAGGGTAGCGATGTCAAATAAAGAAGAAAAAGTTGTTCTTGGAAACGAGGCGATTGCCAGGGGGATTGTGGAGAGCGGATGCCATTTTTTTGCCGCCTATCCCGGAACGCCCAGTTCGGAAATCCTCCCTGCCATCGTCCGTTTTAAAAAGGAGAACAACCTCGACATCTATGTGGAATGGTCCATCAACGAAAAGGTGGCATTCGAAAATGCACTGGTAGCCTCTTACACGGGGAAGCGGACTGCCGTGGCCATGAAACAGGTGGGGCTCAATGTGGCTATGGATCCATTGATGAGTTCAGCCTATATCGGAACGGTCGGCGGTTTTGTGATCATCACCTGTGATGATCCCGGACCTTTTTCCTCACAGACCGAGCAGGACACCCGTTTTATGGCCATGTTCGCAAAGGTTCCGGTTTTGGATCCGGCCAATCCAAGAGAAGCCCAGAAGATGTTGCCCATTGCTTTCGATCTTTCGGAAAAATACCAGATCCCGGTCATTCTCCGTCCCGTCTTAAGGGTTTCTCACGCCCAGCAGACGATCGCCTTCAATCCCATCGCTCAAATAGAAAGGAAAGCCAGCTTCGAGCACAATCCCCAGCGATGGAGCGCAACGCCAAGGTTCCGGTTCATCCTCCACAAGCAGCTTAATCAAAAGATCAAAAATATTGCAGAAGCGTTCAATTCAATGACCCTTCTCAATTTTGTTGAGCACGACAGGAACAGGGCGTCTCTGGGAATCATTGCCAGTGGAATCGGTTACTCCTTCGCCCGAGATGTCCTGTCTGAACTCGGCCTTCAGGGAGAGATCCCGATTCTCAAGATAGGAACTCCCTACCCTCTTCCCGTTGAGATCGTGGAATCCTTCATCGGGAAATGCGATCATGTCCTGATCCTCGAGGAGACCGAACCCGTGATCGAGCTTCAGATCATGGATAAATCAAAACTCATTGGCAGGCTGGACGGAACCATTCCCAATGAAGGAGAGATGCTTCCCGAAACAATCACCCGCATAATATCAGACCTCTGCACGAAGTTTTCCATCCCCGTGCCGGAAGTGAGGTCCACGGCCCCCCTTGAGAAGATGGTGGCTGACCTTGGTCTTTCGGTTCGGCGGCCAACCCTCTGCTCGGGCTGTGCCCATCGGGCTTCATTCTTCGCATTCAAACGCGCCTTCCCAAAAGGCATCTTCCCCAGCGATATCGGATGTTACACTCTGGGAATGAATATGGAATCGGTAGATACCTGTCACGATATGGGCGCGGCCGTCACGTTTGCCAGCGGGCTCTATCAGGCTTATCATCAGGACGGCAAAGACATTCCCATCGTTGCCACGATTGGAGATTCAACCTTCTATCATTCGGGCGCCCCAGGACTATTAAATGCAGTCTATAATGGGGCTAAATTTATTCTCGTCATCCTCGACAATTCCATCACAGCCATGACAGGGATGCAGCCGACTCCTGAGTCCGGAATAACGGCTGATGGTCATCCCGGCAAACCCCTCTCGATTGAAGAGTTGGTGAAAGGATGTGGAGTCAAATACCTCAAGGTGGTCAATCCCTACGATATCAAGGGATTGATACGAGAGGCCGAAAAAGCCTACAAGTATACTTTGCAAAAAGATGGGGGAATGGCTGTCATTATTACCCGTTATCCATGCATCATTAATCAAAGGGAGCAGCTTAAGGTGAACCCCATTAAGGTGGATATCCGCCATATTCCTCCGGCGGAGAAAGGGCTTTCGCAGGTGAAAAGCGGAGAGATGGATCCATCCCTTCTGCCCGTGTTTCAAGAAGACAAATGTTGCCAATGCGACACCTGTGTGATCCAGTGCCCTGTGGGAGCGATTTCCAGAACCGGCGATGACTATGTCATCGATTACAGCAAATGCACAGGGTGCCGCGTCTGTGCCCAGGAATGCCCCACCTCTGCAATTGAAATGCCGGCGGTGGGCGCTTGTATTGCTTGTGGTTACTGTCTTAAACGATTCGAATGCCCCTCCCTGATCAGAGGCGAGGATGGACGCGTGAAGATTGACCGGTTGACCTGCGTGGACTGCGGCCTCTGCCTCGAAGTCTGCGGTCAGGGCGGTATTTATAAAGCTTCATCATAAGGTCAAAGATTCAGATCAAGGAAATCTTTATGAATTCACAATCCGCAATCCCTGCCTGTCCGGCAGGCAGGCGCAATCCGCAATCCGCATTGGAAAAGATGAACATCCAGATGATTATTTCCGGTGTGGGCGGACAGGGCGTTCTTTTGGTGACACGCATCATCTCCGACTTTGCGCTCCGCGAAGGATACCCACTGATCGGTTCCGAAGATCATGGGATGAGCCAGAGGGGAGGCTCCGTGATCACCTATTTGAAGATTGGAGATTTTAATAGCCCCCTTGTAAAAAAGGGAAGCGCTGACCTCCTCTTATCCCTCGAAAGGAGCGAGGCATTAAAAACCCTTCACTATCTCCGCCCCTCTTCAAATGGCCAAAACGGAGGCCTCGGTTTTATCAATGCCTCCGATCCCAACTATATGAACGAACCGATCCGAAATTACCTGAGAGAGAAGGGAATTGAAATTCACATCTTCCCAGCGGACCGCATCGCCGTGGAAATGGGATCGGTCCAATCGACCAACATCGCCCTGATCGGCTTTGCCTCCGCCCATCCTAAATTTCCCTTCCCGCATGATAAACTGAGGCAATCCATCGACCGTGTCACCCCTCCAAAATTTCGGGAAGTGAGCTTAAAAATCTTTGATAAAGGATTCTTAGAGGGTGAAAAATCGATAAGAACATAATTCTTCCCTTATTCTCATCTATTTCCCTACCTCCGATACTTTATCAATTTCCATGAGATTTCTGAAAAAATCCAGAAATCTCTCAAGAGAGCGTATTTTAGTTTTTCAGTGCTCTCTCCATCGACATTTGACAACTCGTCAAAAAAAAGATAATCTATAAATATCGGCATCTTGGAGGAATAAGCGATGAGCAAAAAAATGATTAAAAGATTGATCTTTGGACTTTCTTTAGCTCTTCTCCTGTCTGGCCTTTTCTTTTGTATTGATAAAGACAAGGCCAACTCCCTTCCTAAAAATGATAAGTTGACGACAGCTAAATCTCTCGGGCAGGCGTTTGTGGAGGTGGCAAAAAAAGTCCAACCCTCTGTCGTCAATGTCACCACCGAAAAGACGATCACGATCAAACCGTGGGAAAGATTCGGGGAGGATTTCTTCAAAGGAAGCCCATTTGAAGAGTTCTTCAAAGGATTCGGTGGTCCCCGTGAAAAAGGAAAGGAATATCGGCACAGACAGAGAAGCGGCGGATCAGGAGTCATCGTTGACAAAGAAGGCTATATTCTCACAAACAACCATGTGATTGAAGGGGCGGATAAGGTGAAGGTGCGTCTCAACGATGGAAGGGAATTTATTGCCACGGTCAAAGGTCAGGACTCGAGGACAGACCTTGCTGTCCTCCACATCAAGGCAAAAGACCTCCCCGTGGCTACTCTCGGAGACTCGGATAAGCTTGAGGTTGGCGAATGGGCCATTGCCATCGGAAGCCCCTTTGGACTGGAGCATACGGTCACCGTGGGGGTCATCAGCGCCAAAGGACGTTCAGGATTGGGAACAGGAACCTACGAAGATTTCGTTCAGACCGATGCTTCAATCAACCCCGGCAACAGCGGGGGCCCCCTCATCAATATTGATGGAGAAGTCATCGGCATCAATGCCATGATCATCCAGCCGGGCACAGGGATCGGGTTTGCCATCCCGATCAATATGGCCAAACAGATCTTGAACGACCTTATCAAAACAGGCAAAGTCGTCCGGCCCTGGCTGGGGATCAGTGTCCAGGACCTCACTCCTGAGATGATGGAACATTTCAAGGTGAAAGAGAAAGAAGGGGTGCTCGTCGGGCAGGTCTATCAGGGCACAGGTGCCGAAAAAGCCGGATTGGCATCAGGCGATATCATCAAAGCAGTGGATGATAAGCCGGTAAAAAACGCGAATGAATTAGTCAAGGAAGTCCAGAAGAAAAAAGTGGGCCAGAAACTGAAACTTTCCACTGTCAGGGATGGGAAAGCGATGACCATCGAGGTCACCACCTCTGCCATGCCCGACAAGGCCGAATTACAGAAGGAGAAGGAAGGCGAGGAAAAAATGGGGGCAAGGCTTCAGGAACTAACGCCTCAGCTTGCGGCTCGTTTCCGAATAACCGGGATCAAACAGGGCGTGGTCGTCCTGGCCGTGGAGGATGGGAGTTTTGCCGACGAGATGGGCTTGCAGGAAGGGGATGTCATTCTTGAGATCAACCGCAAGAAGATCGAGTCATTGAAGGATTTCGAAAAGGCGATGAAAGACGCCAGTGTCGAAAAGGGAATCCTTTTCCAGATTCATCGAAAAGGAAGCAGTTTTTACCTGACTTTCAAGAAATAGAATGTCAAATTTCAAAGCTCAAATGTCAAATTAAATCCAAAGTTCAAATTCCAAAAACCTGGAATTTAGTTTTTGAACTTTGACATTCATTTGGCCTTTGGATTTTGACATTTGGCATTTGAAGGGGTTATCCGGCCGCTTTCACATACCTCATTCTTAAATCGAAAAGGATTTGTTCGATAAATTTCTCTTCCTCTGGAGTCAAATTCCCCTTTGTCTTCTCTTTAAGCATTCCGATGAGGTCGATGGTCTGTTTGGCTACGGGAAGATTTTTTGACTGTTTTTGAGTAAAGGGATCCTCGATCTCTCCCAATTGGATGAGGGCAGATGTGCTAAGCGACAAAATCAAATTCGCAAAATTGATCTCCGGAAGAGGGCCCTCCTCTTCCGGGATTTCTTCTTTTATTGGCTCCTCCTTCATCTCATCTTTGGGAGAAACCTTTTCCTCCTCTTTTTGGGCAGTAAACCTCTTGTCCCTCACAACAAAACTCTTTTCCGTCTCATTATTTCTCTTTTCGTCAGCCATGGCATCCTCCAGAAAGGGTTAATCCGTATGGGCTTAATATAAAATAATTTGTAATTATTTCAATAACATATATCGCTTGTCTTGACTTTGATAAATCGATATATTATATTTTTAGCACTCTCTCTTTTGGAGTGCTAATTAATCGATATGGGGTTTATATAATGTCCACACTGCCTTCTGTCAAGAATTCTCTTGATACTTATCTCGTACAGATCAATCAGTTCCCCCTCTTAACACCCGAAGAGGAGTTTAGTCTTGCCAGAAAATATCGTGAACACAATGATATTGGCGCGGCACATAAATTAATTACAGCAAACTTGAGATTTGTTGTCAAGGTCGCCCTTGAATATAAGTCTTATGGCGTTAAACTTCTTGACCTCATCCAGGAGGGAAATATAGGGTTGATGATGGCGGTCAAGAAATTTGACCCTGACAAAGGAAACAGGTTCATCTCGTATGCCATCTGGTGGATCAGGGCCTTTATGCAGAATTTTATCATCAAGACCTGGAGCCTGGTGAAGATAGGAACCACCCAGGCCCAGAAGAAACTTTTTTACAAAATCGGAAAGGTGAGAAAGGCGCTCGAATCTGACCGGGAGAATGAAGAGAAGTATGAGCTTTTAGCCAAAGATTTAGATGTTCCCAAAGAAGATATCATCGAGATGGAGCAGAGGATGGCCGCAAGGGATCTCTCCCTCGATGCACCTTTTGACGAAGGAAAAGAACTGACGCATCTCGACCTCCTTCAGGAAGAATCTCCAAATCAGGAAGAAATGCTGGCTCATGAACAGGAGAAAGAGGCCCGGGAAAGGGAGGTCCAGAAGGCATTGAAACGTTTAAACGAAAAGGAAGTCTTCATCATTAAAAACAGGGTGATGTCCGACGAACCCCTCACTCTCCAGGAGATTGGCACCCAGCTTAAACTTTCGCGGGAGCGGGTCAGGCAGATTGAGAGTGAGGCGCTAAAGAAGTTAAAAAAAGAGATGAGCGTCAGCACGAGCTTACAGGCTTAACGGGAGGAACAGAGGAATGCCCATTTATGAATACCAGTGTCGAAAATGTAACGAGGTCTTTGAGATCTTTCATAAGATAGATGAGGACTGCAATGCGGCCTGCCCCAAATGTTTGGGCCCGGCAAAAAAACTGATTTCAGCCACCAGCTTCATCCTCAAAGGCTCCGGCTTTTATGTGAACGACTATCCTTCGCAAAGCCGGAAAGAAGCGAGTAAGTCGGAAAAGGAGGCCTCTGAAAAACCGGTAAGCGTAAAGAAAGAAGAAAACAAGACAGAAAAGAAAGCCGACGCTAAATAACCGATCAATGAACAATGTCGATTGATTATCGGCTTTGAATTGATCTGCTTCTCCGATTCAACAAACGGACAACCTCATTTAGAATAAATTGAGAGACCTCCTCTTTTGACAATAAAGGAAGGTCTTTGACCTCTCCGGAGGGGTAGAGAAACTTCACCTGATTCGTTTCTGAGGTAAAACCCGCCCCAGGCTTTGTCACATCATTGACCACAATCAGATCTAAATTCTTCTCTTTCAATTTCTTTCCGGCATTGGCAATGAGGTCCTCGGTTTCTGCGGCAAACCCGACCAGAATTCGCTTTCCCTTCTTCTCTCCTATCTCTTTGAGGATATCCCTTGTCCTTTCCAATTCAAGAGAGGAACTGAGGGCGGTCTTCTTCAATTTTGCCCGGCTGATCTCCTTTGGCCGGTAATCCGAAACGGCAGCGGCTTTAATCACCACGGAACAGTTTTTCAGATGCGCAAAGACAGCCTTTCTCATCTCCTCAGCCGTCTTGACGGAAATCAATTGAATATCGCTTCGGGGAACGGGCAAAGAGGTGGGCCCTGAAACCAGTACGACCTCTGCTCCTCTCCGTCTTGCCACCTTTGCGAGTGCATATCCCATCTTTCCTGAAGAAGGATTGGTGATGAATCGAACCGGATCGATCGACTCCTGAGTCGGACCCGCGGTCACAAGAATTCTCTTTCCCTTTAAATCCTTCGGAGAAAGAATATCTTCCATCTTCTCCAGAACATCACTCAGTTCAGCCAGCCTTCCTTTTCCATACCAGTGACAGGCTAATTCTCCTTCTCCGGGTTCCATGAAATGGTAGCCTCTTTCTGTCAGAGTCTTAATGTTCTTCTGAAGGGCGCTGTTCTCCCACATATTGACATTCATGGAAGGTGCAAAGAGCACAGGGGCCTTGGTGGCCATCACCATGGTCGAGAGAAAATCGTCTGCAATTCCATTGGCGATCTTTCCGATGATATTGGCGCTAGATGGAAGGATCACAATCAACTCTGCCAGATCAGCCAGTGCGACATGACCGATCTGCGTTTCTTCAATAATCGCAAACGGATCCGTCACAACCGGATTTCCTGAGAGAGTTTGAAAAGTAAGTGGCGTGACGAATTTCTGAGCATTCTGGGTCATGACCACATGAACTCGGGCATCCTGTTTGACCAGAAGCCTCACAAATTCAGCCGCCTTATAAGCGGCAATCCCACCGGTAACTCCTAAGACGATCCTTTTCTCTTTTAACATGGCTTTTTTATATCATAAATGCACCCAGTTCTCAATAGAGGAAATGATTTGACATACCCAGCACGCACCTGCTATCTTCCCTCTCACAGGGTGAAGAGACGGAGAATCAAAGATGGCTGAGCGGGACCCGATTGACCTGATCAAAAACCAATTAAACCGATGGGAGGCAATGGCAGACCTCCATCCTGACCACGAGCTATTCAAACAATGGCAAGCCGAAACTCGAATGTTACTTGAGAAGGTTTTCAGCCCCAAATCAACTCATGTTCAAAATTTCATGGCCCTTCGGTTTCGGGAGGTCAGCGTCAAAGGCTTTGACTCGCCGGAGGTCAATAAAATCAACTCCGCTCGCTATAAAAGGGATCTCGAGAATGCGAAAAATATCCTGCTTTCGGCTATCAAAGAATTGACCCTCGATCGCACCCTCTTTAAGAAAATCCAGACCACCCCAAAAACAGTGGAGGTCTCCCTCGAAGGAGAATATTTCATCTCCTCTGGAATAGCAGACCTTGAGGTGAGAAAGGCTATTGAACTCGCTTTTGAGGGAAGCGGTTTGACCCCAATTTATAGCGATGCCTCCAGGGAGAAGGAACCTCTAAGTCAGCGGATCGATCAGATCAGACGTGCCAGGTTTGGAATTTATAACCTTTCATCTCCCAATAAGGAGGAACCGTTCTTCGAACTGGGGATCGCCCTTGGCATGGGAAAAGAGGTGACGATCATCTATCAAAAAGGGGGTAGGTTCCCCGAAATGATGAAGGAGCTTCCAAAAATCGAATTTGAAAATCTCACCGAACTCACCGGCCAATTGAAGAAAAAAATGGGCTGAAGTGTTAAAAGCTTTCCTAAATTTCTTGACAAGCTTAAGGGACTGGGTATATAACATTTTTTGTATACAGTATCCAAAGATCCAACCATGAGGCTACGGGGATGGAAGAGTTCAACCTTCTTAAAAATATTACGGTCTTAAGTCTGGAACAGGCCACGGTCCTCCCCTATCTGACCCTCCGTCTCGTTGAGGACGGAGCCAGGGTGATTCGCATCGAGCATCCGGTCTATGGCGACCCGAACCGGAGAGTGGGAGAAGATGTTCTGAAAGAAGACCGAATGTTCTCCTACTTTCTTCCGATCAACGCAGGGAAAAAGGCCCTGACTCTCGATATCGGAGCGCCGGAAGGTCGGGAAATTCTGAAAAAACTGATCCTTAAGTTAAACGCGGATATTTTTGCGACCAACCAGCTTCCGAGAAATTATCCCAAACTCGGGATCGAGTATGAAACGCTCAGGCAGATTAAAGAGGACATCATCTGGCTTGGGATGACCGGCTTTGGCCCGCAAAGCAATGAGGCGGCATACGATCCTATCTTGCAGGCCAGGGGCGGGTTGATGGAATTGACCGGTGAGAGAGATGGTTCTCCCCAGGTCCTGGGCATACCACTTCCCGATATGGGCGCAAGTGAACACGGTTATGGCCTCTTGATGAAGGCCCTCTATGAGAGAGCGGTCACAGGCAAAGGAAGCCGCATCGACCTCTCCATGTTTGAGAGCACAACATCCTGGCTCACCCAGCCAATTACCCATACGGTTACATTTAAGAAGAAGGTGGCACGAAGGGGAAATACCCACGAATTCTTTGCTCCGGTCTCTGTCTATGAGACAAAAAACGGATATGCCTATATCGCGGTCGGGAATGACCGGCAATGGGAAACAATGACGAAAATTCCGGGATTCGAATCTCTTTACAAGAAAGAATACGAACGGAATGCGGGCCGGATTGCGGATGTGAACCAGTTAAATCAGGCGGTCAATGCGATTACTAAAAATTTAATGACGGAGGAGCTCATCGACATCTTCAACAAGGCCACGATCCCCATTTCCAAAGTGAATACGATCGAAGAAGTGGTTAATGACCCTCTGGTGAAACCCAATCTCATCCGGAGCAAAGACTCCAAAACAGGGCTTGAAATAACTGTGGCGCCTCCTCCCTTTATGACCCCCTATCTGAAATCAACCGGGCAGACACTCCCTTTCCCTCCTCGATTCGGGGAGCATAATGAGGAGGTCTACGGCGGCCTGTTAGGATACAGCCCGGAACGGCTGAAGGAGTTGAAGGAGAAAAACATCATTTGAAGTTCGGAGTTTGGAGTTCGTAGTTTGGAGTCAGAAGTTTGAAAAATAAATGCTCCGAACTCCGAACCAAATTACTCCGAACTATTGCGACGAAAGGAGCAATGTATGTCTCTCGATTTTTCTTTTACCGAAGAACATGAGTTTTTCAGGCAGACCGTGCGCGATGCGGTGAACCGCCTGATCATGCCCCGCGTGAAGGAATTGGACGAGAAAGAGGAATTCCCCTGGGACCTCTGGAAGGAATTTGCCGGCCTCGGGTATCTCGGTTTAAGGCATAAAGAAAAATATGGCGGAATGGAGACCGATACGATCACCCAGATGATCTTCTACGAGGAACTGGCCAGAGGGTCCTGTGGATTTGCGATGTCGGCAATCATGCAGATCCTGATGGGAACTTACTTCATCGCCCGTTTCGGAAACGAAGAGATTAAGCAGAGGATCCTGGTCCCTGCCATCAAAGGCGAAAAGATCGGGACGATCTGCTTTACCGAAGACCAGTCCGGCTCTGACCTTGGCGGGACGAGAACGCTTGCCACCAAAGTGGACGGCGGCTGGAGGATCAATGGCCGAAAGCAGTGGGTAACCAATGGCCCCATTGCCTCCTTTGCCACGATCCTGGCTACGGTTGACCCGAAGCTTGGGCTTAAAGGGCTTAACTTCTACCTGGTCGAAAAGAAGACCGAGAACCAGGATGGGTTTACGGTCGGTCAGAGGCTTCATAAACTGGGCTCTCGGTGTTCAGTGACAGGGGAGCTGGTCCTGGACAATGTCTTCATCCCTGACGAGAACTTCCTCGGAGAAGAGATCGGAAAAGGCGTTCAGTATGCAGGAGAGATTCTCAACGAAGTCCGTGTTATGACCGGAATGAATGCCCTGGCCATTGCCAAGGAATCCATGGAGGATGCAAGACAGTATGCCAATAACCGGATCGCCTTTGGAAACGCCATCAGCAGGTACCAGTTGATCCGTGAAAAATTTGCCAAATACTGGGCCTGGTATGAGGCCTCGAGGACCTTCCTCTACAGATGCGCCTGGATGATTCAGAGCAACATCCCCTGCATCAATGAATGCATGCTGGCAAAATATCATTCGACCGAGATGTGCATGTATGCCGTTGAGGAGGCGATGAGGATTTACGGCGGAAACGCCTTCTGCAGTGAATATCCTGTCCAGCGGTTCTGGCGGGACGCCAAATTCCTGCTCTACGGCGGCGGCACCCACGAAGTTCTCTGTGACTATCTGGGGAGAGTATTTTGTAAAGACTAAAGTTCAAATATCGTAACACTTTAGCTCTTTGAAAAAAGCTCTTTGACAACCGAATAAAGAAAAAGCTGGCGTCAGATTCAACAATGTTGTATAACGTTCTCCAGGAGCAAGGAGAGCGTTATGGAGTCAGTCGTCTTCCGGTACCGGTGCCGGGATATTGAGCCTCAAGACATTTGCTTCATCCAGAGGACGATTTCTCAATTCTACGGGAAAGGGAGGTCCCATATCTCCAGAGCTTTATGCAAAGCCTGGGGATGGATGCAACCCAATGGCAAGCTCAAGGAATACGCAGCCCGGGATCTATTGTTGCGGCTGG
>JAGXTA010000108.1 GCA_018333535.1 Deltaproteobacteria bacterium
CCGGGCTGCGTATTCCTTGAGCTTGCCATTGGGTTGCATCCATCCCCAGGCTTTGCATAAAGCTCTGGAGATATGGGACCTCCCTTTCCCGTAGAATTGAGAAATCGTCCTCTGGATGAAGCAAATGTCTTGAGGCTCAATATCCCGGCACCGGTACCGGAAGACGACTGACTCCATAACGCTCTCCTTGCTCCTGGAGAACGTTATACAACATTGTTGAATCTGACGCCAGCTTTTTCTTTATTCGGTTGTCAAAGAGCTTTTTTCAAAGAGCTAAAGTGTTACGAATATTGGAATAATGGGAAAGAATCATATCATTCCAATTCAAATGTTTCCTCCCATTCTCCATTTCTAAGCTTTTTTTGAAGCGATTTGATCAAACTGATCAGACCGTTTTCTACCTTATAATGGAGTTGATCCAATTTTTCGTATTGTTCACTATTTATCTGGCCTGCTTGTTTAAAACTTTCGTAGCAGGAATAAAATTCGCCGCATGAACCCAAAGCAATGTTTAAAAGATTCAAGTACTCCTTGATGCTTCGGCGACAATATCCTTCTGCAATATTCCGGCTAACACTGTGGGCCGAATCAATGGCTTGGGAAGCAGTTTTTCTGAGTACATATGGAAATATTACAAATATATCGCTTGCCATTACATATAAGGATACCGAATCCTGCCACACACGAAGCTTCTTAAAACCTCTATTGATGTTTTTCCTTTCCATCTTTATATCATTCCACTATTCAATTCTTCCAACTTCCCATCTTTAAAAACATTATTCCATCTTTCCACCATTCCATCATTCCGTTTTCAAGGGTAGCATTACCCTGAAAACGCTTCCTTTTCCTTCTTCACTCTCCACCTCGATTCTTCCCTGGTGGGCTTCGACGATCATTTTGCTCTGGAAGAGCCCGATCCCCATCCCTTGCTTCTTGGTGGTTTTAAAAGGGTGAAAGAGAGAACGTTCCATGAACTCTTTCGACATCCCGCACCCGTTATCGTTCACCGAAAGGACCACCCAACCCCCTTTCTGGCCGGTCGTGATCCTGATCTCTCCGTCACGGGTCAATGCCTCACTGGCATTTAGAATTAAATTGGTCACAACCTTTTGAATTTGATCCGGGTCCACGAATATTTTCGGGATTGGCCCAGGCTCATGAAAAAGCGAAACCTTATTGTTTCCATTCAGGCATGAGAGCGAACTGGCGACCAGTGCGTTGAGGTCTGTCTCACTCTTTTTCAACTCAATCTTTTTACTCAACGTGGAGAGATGGCCGCACATATTGTTGATCTTAGAGACGCTCTGTTTAATGATTTTTAGCGCATCATCCCGGAATTCGGAATTATCAAAATGAATGGGCAGGTTCTGCACGGTGAGTGAGAGGGTCGACGCAACGTTTTTCAGGTCATGAACCATGAAGGCGGACATTGTCTGGAAGGCCTCCATCTCTTTCGATTTCCTAAGGTCTTCCGAGAGTTTGAGATTGAGAAGACTTCCGGTGGTCTGGTCTGCAATCGTTTTAAGGAGATCAAACTCCTCAAAGGATAGAGGCTTGTATTCGACTCTCTCGCCAAGGGTCATCAGCCCCAGAAGATTTCCTCCCGCAGACAGCGGGACACAGTATCGGATCCTTGCCTCTCGAAAATAGTCAGGCATCGCCTGCTTGAGATCACAAGCCCAAAGGATATTCGGGTCGTCCAGATCCACGGGCGTCTCCTGCTCTCTCATCGCCTGAATGAGCTTTGCCTCGGCCTCGTCTGAAATCCATTGCCCCACTCCGGTCTCCGTGAAGACGGTTGATCCCGCCGGCCTCAACCGGCCATGCGAATCGTCAAAGAGCCAGACCGTTACGGAAAGCACTTCGAGGGTCTCGGAAACCATCCTGGCCACTGTCATGCAGAGACTCTTAACGTCCGTGATGGCGGAGGTTTTCTCGGTAAACTTTGTCCACTCCTTGCGGTAGTCATACTGGGGCCGCTTCATCTGGACCGCGATGAAACGCTTTGTCTTGTGTCGAAAACGGTCCGATAGAAGAAGAATGGAGAGCCCGAGAAAGGCGAGAAATACCAGAAAAACCTTGAGGGCGAGAGACTGGCCTCCATTGAAGTATTTGAACAGGTTTGCGAGAACCCCGACTACAATGAAGTAGACCCCTACGAGAATAACGGTGAAGGAATTGTAAAGAACTGCATGGGAGGGGTAGAAATCGACGTTGAGAACCCTGAGGCGCAGGAGGGATCGGGTCATCAGAGCTACCCCTACGATGAGGGCGCCGGCATTGACAACATCGAGACCCATATCCATAGCCCTTAGCAGCACAGTCTGGCCGCCCGTATAAATGCGGACTGCAAACAGGCTTCCCAGTCCAATAATCATGTACTTAATTTGCCATCGCATGTGTCCCCTGGAGGACCGGAGCGTTCGCTCAAGACTCATTAAGACGATGACGATTGTCAGCAGGACAAATACTTGCAGAAGATGGCCCGGCCACCCGAGCCCGATGATCCATACCAAAGAGTCGCTCAGAGCGACTCCCCGGATCAGGCCTTTGTTCAAGCCCATACCGAGAACGAGAGGAATCGCAAAGCAGGAGACGAGGAGCCACTTCATTCTTTCAAGGGATGCCCTGTAATTCTCCCGCGTGAAGCTCAGGGCGAAAAGAAGCCAGATCGGAGGAATGAAACCTCCGATCATCAGGCGGACCCTCTGCCATCGAATCACGGTCTCAGCCAGTTGGGCCTGGATACTCAGGCCGGTAATTACCGCTTCCAGCGCCAGCGTGATCATCCCCGCCGCAAAAACCCGGTGCACAAATGGTCGATGGTCGCGCCACAACACCAGCACGGCCAACGCCACGCAAAAGACAGCAGCAATATAGGGAATAATGGAATAAAGAGACATAAGATCTCAGTAATCAGTTACCAGTGATGAGTAAAAGACTAAAATATGGAATATTGGAATAAGGAAGCCAGGAACGATAACGATGGAATGATGAAAAATAGTTACGGGTTACGGGTTTCGAGTTAAAACCCAGTGAGCAGTGACAAGTAACTTCTTAGTAAAATTCTGTAAATTCACAAAGTCACGAATTTTCCATATTGAACGAAATGATCATCAAAGGCAAAAACGGTATCGATATCAAGGCGCTCCATTAAAACAAAGGATGTACAATCTGTGAAACTGAACCCTTTGTCCCTGTATTGGCGAAATATTCCCCAAGCCCTTGCTTCATCTTCTTCGGTTATTCGAACTAAAACCGAAACTTCTTGATCCCACAACTTTTGACCAAATGAGATTGCTATTGAAGGCCCTAATCTTGTTTTGAGCAGAGTTAATATTTCATCGAGGACATAATTGCTTGTGAGAAGGGGACGATCCAAGACCTTAACCTTGTTCATTGCGGCCGGATGATCTCGGTCATTCTTGTCAATAAATGCGTACCACGCACTCGTATCAACGAAGATCTTGTTCCGGGGCATCGAGTTAATCCTTTAAATAGAGATATCGGTCATGGTCTCTGGCAACATCGGTTAAATGACTCTCTCCGACTCCAGCGAATTTCAAGAGAACCTTTTTCTGAGCTTCGACCGAGGATTCATCCTCTTCAGAGAGAATCTCTATTCGAACCCGCTGATGATTTTTGAGACGGAGTTCGCTTAAAGGTTTAAATATCCCGTTTTCAAAAATAGCTTCAATGACTTTAGACATATAACACCTCCTAAACATCATATTACCGGCTGCGACAAATGAAGTCAAGAAGAGAAACACTTTGCGGATTGAGTACTCCGGTGGTGCAGTGTTGTTAACCAGTGACAAGGTAAACCCAGTCAACAGTGAGCAGTGACCAGTGATCAGTGATAAAAATATCAAAGGCTAATGTGTTTTTGTAGGTTGTAGGTATAATGATCGCCTTACTAATAATCTTAAAGTCTTTTCTATTTCTTCACGCCGATCTGGGCGCTTTTTAACCAACCCTTTAAAAACCTTTAAAACCATTTTAGCATCTTCTTTTACTCTTGTCCAAAATAGGTCAGTTCTAAGTGATGAATTAGGTGTGAGTTAATGAGTTAACTCCCAAATGCCATAACATAGGTTACCCAGAATTGGTTTTAAGATGTGTCAATACATCGGTAACCCAGTTTATGGTTCAGTAATAATCGAGGAAGGGAACTTGTAGGGTAAACAAAGAGCCAGTTCCTGCCCCGAGTAAACTTGGATTTGGTGTAAAGCAGTAACAATTCTGGCACGAACGTAGGTGTAAATGAGATCCCTTGGCAACATGAAATGTTCTCCGAAGACATCCAAGACCTGGTCACTTCGGATAAATCGAATAAGGGAGATGGTTCCGTCGGGAATATTA
>JAGXTA010000109.1 GCA_018333535.1 Deltaproteobacteria bacterium
CCCCTCCGAGCAGGTTACCGCCCTGGCTATGAGAAATACTCTTCCAGAATTACTCGTGAATTCCCCCAACGACCAAATCCTCGTCAATTTCATCAGACAAAAGATCGATTTGAACAGACAAGAGGGCTTACGCTTAATGGCAGCTTAATCAACGAACAAAAGACCCTTGATATTCTCCCAAGAAATTGCCAAAATGAAGACAAGTACTCGGTACTCTCAAGTAAATAGTGAACAGTAAACAGTAAACAGTAAACAGTAAAAACTTTAAGGATAGATATGAAACATTTACTTTTATTAGTGCTATTGGTACTGGTGACCTTTGTTGGGGGATGTGGGTCGAGGGAATCGACGAGCATTGAGAAACCTTCCAAGGCTCCGGCCCAAATCTCAGAGGAGAGACAGGTGGAGGTAGTCGAGGTTGTTCCGAGACCCATCTCTTACACCCTTTCAGCCGTGGGAAGCCTCAAGACTCCTGAACATGTGACGATCAGCCCTAAAAAGGCAGGGATTATTGAGAAGATTTTGGTCAGGGAAGGGGAAAGAGTTCGAAGAGGGCAGCTCCTGGTCCAACTGGATGAAGTCGATGCAAAGCTGCAGGTGGAAAGGGCGGAGGCGAGGGTCCAGGAGGCAGAAGCCTCTTTAGAGGCGCATCGAATCGTCCTGGTCCGCTACCAGAAACTTCTTGAGGGAAAGGTCATTCCCCAACAGACCTACGAGGATATCGCTCTGAAGGTCAAGCTGGATGAGGCCAGATTGTCCCTTACGAGAACCGAGTTGAGTCTTGCGAGGCAGAATCTTCAGGACCATCGAATCATCTCGCCGATCGATGGAATCATCAACCTCAAAATCGCCTCAATCGGCGAGCATGTGAACGTGGCGCCCAAAGATGAAATATTGACGATTGTTCAGATGGATCCGCTGGAGTTGGAATTTTATATCCCTGAAAACTGGGCAGGAAGAATCCGTCAGGGAAGCCAGATTCAATTTTCAGTCAAGGCCTTCTCCGAAGAGAAGTATTCAGCCACCCTTCATTTTATCAGTCCGACGGCTGACCCGGCCACCCGAAATGTGAAGATGAAAGCCATGGCTCCCAATCCCCATCATCGATTAAAACCAGGTTTTTTTGCCGAAGTCACCCTCCCGGGCGGAAGCAATCCCAATGGCATTGCCGTCACGGAATCAGCCCTTTTCAGCCAGGAGGGAAAGATGTTCGCTTTTGTGGTGAAGGAAGGGGTCGCCTTTCGGAGAGAAGTTGAAGCCGGAAGCCGGTTCGATGGAAAGGTGGAGGTTGTCAGAGGGATTCAAAAAGGAGAAAAGGTTGTCACCATCGGACACGAACAATTGACCGAAGGAATGAAGGTAAAAACAAGCAATAAATAATGTCAAATGTCAAAATTCAAAGTTCAAACAAAGCCCAAAATTCAAATATCAAATGAATTCGAAATTCCAAATTTATTGAAATTTGAGTTTTGAATTTGATTTGGCATTTGAACTTTGAAATTTGACATTCTCAATCGGAGTAACCATGTTCCTTTCCGATACCTCTGTCCGGCGGCCTGTGGTTGCCACCATCATTACCATCGCCCTCGTCTTTTTTGGAATCCTCGGATACCAGCGCCTTGGCATCGACCTCTTTCCCCAGGTCGATTTTCCCTATGTCACTGTCACCACCACACTATTCGGAGCCGCACCGGAAGTGATGGATACGGATGTGACCGATCCCATCGAAGAACAGGTCAACACCATCGAGGGCGTCAAACATATCACCTCCTCGAGCGGTTATGGGTTTTCGCAAGTGGTGATTGAATTCGAACTTTATCGCAATATCGATTCAGCGGTTCAGGATGTGAGGGCAAAGGTTGATCTGGCAAGAAGGAAATTGCCGACCGATATCGATTCGCCCATCATCGATAAATTCGACATCAATGCCATTCCCATTATCTGGCTATCCATGAAGGGCAACCTCTCCCTCCAGCGATTAGGGATGATTGCGGATGAGGTGTTGAGGCCCCAGTTAGAGTCGATCCAGGGAGTCGGGACGATCAACCTGGATGGTTATGCAAAGAGGGAAATCCGGGTCTGGCTTGACGGGAAGAGGCTGGAGGCCCACCGACTTACCTCAAATGATGTCGCAAAGGCCTTTCTGACGAAGAATGTGGAACTGCCGGGCGGAATCATCGAAAGTGTGGACCGTGAATTTACCGTCCGAAATCTGGGTGAACTCCGCAATATCGAAGAGTTCAACAGTCTGGTCATCACCTATCAAAATGGGGCGCCCGTCCGTCTGAAGGATATCGGCTGGACCGAGGACAGCACGGAACCGGTCCGATCGATTGCCCGGTTTAACCGGGTCCCTGCGATTGGGTTGAGCGTTGTCCCCCGTTCCGGAGCCAATGTGGTGGAGGTGGCCCGTACGGTCAAATCGAAACTCGTTGAGATGAATAAGACCCTTCCTCCGGGGGTCGAGGTCTCGGTCTCCTTTGACAGCTCTTTTTTCATCGAGGAGGCGATTTCCGATGTGGGCTATGATGTCTTCCTGGGAGGGATCCTGGCTGCGGGAGTGATGTTCTTCTTCCTTCTCAGCATCCGGAGCACAATCATCACGGCCTTTGCGATTCCCGCCTCCCTGATCACCAGTTTCGGCATCATGCATTTTATGGGGTTTACAAGAAACTATATGACGATGCTGGCCCTCTCGATGATGGTGGGGGTGGTCATCGATGATGCGATCATCGTCCTCGAAAATATCTACCGTCATATGGAAGAGGGAAAGGATCCGATGACTGCGGCGAAGCAGGGGGCATCAGAGATTGCCTTTGCTGCCACGGCTGCGACCTTCTCCATTGCCGCCGTCTTCATCCCGGTAGCCTTCATGGGAGGAATCATTGGGCGGTTCTTTTACCAGTTCGGCGTCACGGTAGCCACCTCGGTCATCGCCTCACTGGTCATTGCTCTGATCCTGATCCCCATGCTCTGTTCACGGTTCCTGAAGGTGGAAAAGAAGAGAAGCAAACTCACTGATATTTTAGAACGAGGTTATGAGAGGCTTGAAGGCCGGTATCGGAAGACCCTTGGTTTCTGCCTGAACCATCGATGGATCATTGTGGCTATGGCCACATTGATCTTTATCGGGAGCGTGGCCATTCTGTTCAATCTGAAGAGTGAGTTCGTCCCCAAATCGGATGAAAGCCGTTTCCTCATCCATCTGGAGGCCCCTACAGGATCGACCCTCCATTACACGGACGCTAAGATGAGGAAAGTAGAGGAACTGGTCCTTAACCTGCCTGAAGTGAAAAATATTTTTTCAAACATCGGAGTCGGCGCCCGAAAAGAAGTGAACAAAGGGATATTGCTGATTGCGCTGAAAGACCGCGGGGAGAGAAGACGCACTCAGCATGAGGTCATGGCCGGCCTGAGGGAAGAGGTCCGGGGAGTTCCGGGATGTAAAATCTATATCGAAGACTTCGAGCCCGTCGCCGTTGGTGGAAGGCGAGGAGCCCCCTTGCAGTTCGATATTAAAGGCCCGGATGTGAAGGAGCTGGAGGCGATATCCGGCCGGATTATGGCGGAGATGATGAGGCGTCCGGGATTTGTGGATGTCAGCAGTGACCTCGAATTGACGAAGCCTGAGGTGAGGGTCTTGATCGACCGGAATAAGGCATCCGACGCGGGGGTAGATGTCCGCGAAATCTCTTCCGCCGTCCGGCAGATGATTGGAGGGCAGGAGGTCTCCAAGTTTAAGGATGCAGAGAGGGCCAAACGCTATGATGTGAGAGTCAGGCTGATTAAGGATCAAAGGATGAGTCCTGAAGACATCGCACAGATCTCGATTCGTACTCCCAGAGGGGGGTTGATCAAACTGGCCCAGGTCATCAGAGTGGAAGAGGGAATCGGTCCCAATCTGATCAACCGCAAGGACAGACAGAGAAGCGCCACGATTTATGCTGAAACTTCTGGCGGCAAGACTCTGGGTGACGCAATCGAAGAGATGGAAGATTTGGCTAAAAAAATGATCCCTTCAGGATATTCCCACAGTTTTTTTGGTCAGGCAGAGGCATTTAAAGAGTCTTTCCGCTATCTGATCGATGCCCTGATCCAGGCCATCATCATTATCTATATGGTTCTGGCGATTCAATTCAATAGCTTTCTCCATCCCCTCACCGTGATGCTGGCCCTTCCCTTAAGCACGGCAGGAGCCTTTGGCGCCCTCTATCTGACCGGCGACACCATCTCCATCATCAGCATGATCGGCATGATCACCCTGATGGCGCTGGTGGTCAAAAATTCGATCCTGTTAGTTGATTATACGAACAAATTGCGTGAAAATGGAATGGACAGGAATTCAGCCGTGCTTCAGGCAGCGCCTGTGAGGCTTCGGCCCATTCTGATGACAGCGGTGACGACGATGCTTGGAGTTCTTCCAGTAGCTCTCGGCTATAGCGCAGGAGGAGAGCTGAGGGCGGGAATGGGCCGGGCAACCTTTGGAGGGATGTTTGCCTCAACACTCCTCACCCTCTTCGTTGTGCCGGTGGCTTATACTCTTATGGATGACATACGATTATTTGTGAGAAGGGTCTTTGGAATGGGGCGAGAGGGTGGGATTTCTACTTAGGTTTCAATGAGGCACAGAGATTGCATAATTATCTATTAATCATCGAGGGCTTATTTAATTAATAGATCATATATATCAACAAGTTGAATCATTTTTGGAGAAATTGAACCCCAAATGCTTATTGACAGAACAGGCAGGTTCTGGTAAATTTTTAATCAAATTTTATACATTGGGGATTAAATTCTGTGAAATTGATTGTCGCCGTTATTTTAATCATTCATCTGATTCTGGTCGCTGGGCCTTCTCATGCTGGAATCTACCGCTGGGTAGATGAGAATGGAGTGATCCATTTTACAAACTGTCCGAGGGACGCCAAGTTTAAACTTTACATCAGAGAGAGCAGGGATGACGTGGGAGGCGAGGAGAACCATTCCAATAAAGCCCCCATCAGGGATCAGAGCCAATTTGATGCGCTGATCGAGGAATTTTCCAGGAAACATAATGTCGATTTCGCCCTGGTCAAGGCGATGATCAGGGCCGAATCAGGATTTAACCCTCTGGCTATCTCTAAAAAAGGGGCCAAGGGGTTGATGCAATTGATGCCGGAGACCGCCCAGAGGATGAATGTTGTTAATGCCTTCAACCCGAGAGAGAACATCGATGGCGGGGTTCGCTATTTCAGGCACCTCCTCTCTCTCTTTAATAATGATCTCCGCCTCTCGCTTGCCGCTTACAATGCAGGCGAAAATATTGTTTCTGAATTACGATCCATCCCGCCTTATCGTGAGACAATTGATTATGTGCGGAAAGTATTGAACTATTACCAATCCTACAAACCCTGATCGAAAGCCTTTTCCAATGGAGAAAATGAGTTACCAGCAAATGTTTAGCCTCCCGAACGGAGTGACGGCCATCCGTATTTTGGCTATTCCGGTTATCCTCCTGCTTCTCTTTACCACCGGCAGGACCTTTCAGATCATTACGGCCATTGTCTTTCTCCTGGTGGCGTTAACCGATATGCTGGATGGCTACTTTGCCAGACTTCAGAAGAGGGTGACGACCCTGGGGAAATTTCTGGACCCCCTTGCGGATAAACTCCTCATCGTTACAGCCCTGATCGCCCTTATCACAGCGAGAGGAATTCCTTCCTGGATGGTGATTGCAATCGTTGGAAGAGAGATTGCAGTGACCGGACTGAGAGGAATCGCCATGTCTGAGGGAATCGTCATTTCATCAAGCATGATGGGGAAATATAAAACAGCCTTTGAGATGACCTCCATCTTCTTCCTGATTTTAGGCGGGTCCTACCTGTCCATTGACTTCCACTTGATCGGGATGGTCCTTCTCTGGATTGCTTTGGCCTTAGCAGTGATTTCAGGGTTCGACTACTTTAAAAAGTTTTTAGAAAGGATCATTGTTTAAGGTTTTTCCCCATCTCCCTATCTCCTTATCTCCCCATCTTTTTCTAACCCTTGACTTTGAATCCCAAATCTTTTAATTTTTAAAAACAGAAAATGCGGGAATAACTCAGCGGTAGAGTGCAACCTTGCCAAGGTTGAAGTCGCGGGTTCAAATCCCGTTTCCCGCTCCAGAGGCGGCATAGCCAAGTGGTAAGGCGACGGTCTGCAAAACCGTTATTCACCGGTTCAAATCCGGTTGCCGCCTCCAAAAAAAATAAAAGGGTTACAAGAAGCATCCATTCCTTGTAACCCTTTCTTATTTTAAAGCAATTTTAATATTAATACAGAGGGCAATCTTTCAGGATGGCCGCTATGTTGCGAAGCTAAAACAAGATTTCAGCGCATATGGATAGGCTTCGACAGGTTTTGTCGAAGCTATAAATACAACCCATGCGGGAATGTTGCTAGACTTCTCCATTTCATCATATCCTTATAATTATCAGCTTGTTAGCCTTATTTTAACTTTTTTTATTTTTTTTTCTTGACATGCTTTAAATATCCAAATATAATTATATTGTAGCTACTTTGTAAGTAATAAATAATTACTTGTCTCTTCTTGATTTTTTTCTTGACAACTTTAATGTATAGATATATTAAGATTGTGAAATAGTTAACTTGTAATTAATAAACCCTCTGATGAACGTCATGATCCAAAGAAAAGAACCCAAACCCGATCTTCCTCCTGCAATAAGCATACAGAACAAGTCTAAATTCGAGGTCTATGGTGAGGAGATGATCGAGAAGGAGGTTAAACAGAGCGGCAATAGCGGCCGGGTTTACCTTCCTCCAGAATGGGTAGGAAAACGCGTAAAAATCATTCGGATTGACTGAGGAAAACATGGGAAAAGGGATTAAAATCCGAAAGATTAAGGCTGAGGACTTTTCTGAAATCGTTACAATTCAGGAATCCATTTTGCAGAAGAAAGTATCGAAAAAGTGGGTTCAAATGGCAGAGCATCATCTTAAAAAAGAAGAATCCTTGGGTTTTGTTGCTTTAAAGGACGGACAGGTGAGCGGCTTCATCATTGGTCAGATCAAAGGGGAAGGGTTTGGATTAGAGCAGAGCGGATGGATCGAGGTGGTGGGAGTTCACCCCCGGCAGATGGGAGTCGGAATTGGCAGAGCCTTGGCCGAAAAACTCTTTCAGATCTTTAAGAAAAAAGGGATTCGTGACATTCATACCACTGTGCGCTGGGATGCTGGTGATATGCTTTCCTTTTTTAAGGAGATTGGCTTCGACCGATCCCCATTTATCAATCTTAGGAAAGATTTGGACTGAAGCCTTGAAAATAGGAATAAATAACACGAATGACAGCGAATGACACGAATAGGGAACCATTCGTAATTATGCTGAAATTCGTTCTTAGTAATCATTTTCATCGAGGGGTTAAAAAATGAGGTATGCAGAAACAGGATATCATTTGGAAATTGACCTATCCAGGGGAAATGTCGAGAGGGTGGAAACTGACCCAAAATTAACCGAACTTCATCTCGGGGGTCTGGGTACGAACGCAAAGTTATTATGGGACAGAGTTCCTCCTGAGACCGACCCTTTTTCTCCTGATAATCTCCTCATCTTCGGCACTGGTCTTTTATGCGGCACACCCGCTGTTGGCGCGAATCGTACCATTGTGTCCACCTTCTCTCCCCAGACGTTGTTCATGGCCTATTCAATGATGGGAGGCTTTTGGGCGCCGGAATTGAAGTATGCGGGTTATGACAAGGTGATCTTTCGCGGCAAGTCCCCAAATCTGATTTATGTCTGGATCAACAATGACAAAGTGGAAATACGCGATGCCTCTCATTTGAAAGGAAAAGGCGCTGTTGAGACCGCAGAACTTATCAAACAGGAGTTGAAGGATCCAAACGTCCAGGTGGCTGCGATCGGCCTGGCCGGTGAGAACAGGGTCTATATGGCAAGCATCGAGCAGGGCCGCTCCAGCGCCAGCCGGCAAGGAGTAGGCGCTGTGATGGGCGATAAGGGGATTAAGGCGATCGCCGTTCGTGGAACAAAAGACGTCAATATTGCTCGACCGGCCGAATTTCTTGAACGCTGCAATGATGTGCTTAAATATATACAGCATCGAGCTGAAAATCCAATTAAGAATGTAGAGCCCATTTTCGAAGGACTTGGGTCGCCACAAGAGATGAAACTGATCGATGAGAAATGGCACACCACCGGTTTCATGTGGGGAAATGCGCGTGCCCGGAGAAAGGATTATTGGACCAAGGACGTCGAAGAAAAGTGGAAAGAGACACAAGAAAGTATGCGGACGCGGCTCATCAGTTGCTATAACTGCCCGATGAAGTGCGGAGCCATCATTTCCGTGCCGGGAATTTCAACCTACATGATGAAATGCTACTCGAAACTGACTTATACCATGGCGGCCTATTCCGACCTCGATTTTGGTTTTAGAATCGCTCAACGCGCCACCGACTATGGAGTGGACGGATTTTCAGCCCCGCAAACGATGGCCTTCGCCCTCGAGCTTTATGAAGCAGGCATTTTGACAGACCAGGATATGCCGGGAATGCCGCCCGATACCGAGGGGAGGTTTTACTGGCTGCTTGACCGAATCGTCCGGCGAGAGGGGATTGGGGATGTTTTGGCCAATGGCACGTATTGGGCGGCCAAGCAGATTGGAAAGGGGGCAGAAGACTATGCTCATAACAACATCAAGAAACACGAGCAGCTTCCCCTCAAACTTGGAATGTTAAATCCGGTTTATTTTCTGATGTATTGCACCGGCGAAAAAGCAAACATCACCCAGATTGAAGGGCAGTTTCCCCAGGAACCATTTCCCAAGAGAGAGCAGAGAGAGGAGTTTGTGAAGGATTGGATTCAGGTTCCCGATGAAAAGTTTAAGCAATATTTTCTCGACTGGGAGCCAAGGGGAGACAACTCCAATCCACATTACCCGACGGCTCAAATGTCCTGTGAAATTGTGGACTGGATGGAGAAGATGCATTATATCGACGATGCCCTCGGGGTGTGCGCCGGTTTGTCATCCTTTCCTCTGAAACCTCCCTATCATATTCATAATTACCCGGCTTTTATTTCGGCAGCGACCGGGATCGATATGGACGAAGCCGGACTCACACAGG
This sequence comes from Deltaproteobacteria bacterium, assembly GCA_018333535.1. GTDB lineage: Bacteria > Desulfobacterota > BSN033 > BSN033 > UBA1163 > RBG-16-49-23. The sequence continues at coordinate 9,118 of JAGXTA010000109.1, forward strand.
TCTACAGGAGGAATCGAAACCTGATTCGATCCGTTAATGTGAGAAGGGGGTTGAGAAGGGCTGACGAGAAACCGCCGGAGGACCACTGGAAGAAAAGATTTCCGGAGCTCGAAGAAAAGCTCTTGGATGCGTATTACCAATTCAAGGGGTGGAATAAAGAAGGTATTCCCACCCAGGAGACTTTAAAGGAATTGGATTTGGCTTACGTTGCTGAAGACTTAGAACAGAGAGGAATAATAAAAAATGGCTAAAGTTAAGAAGAAAGTCAAGTCAATCAAGATCGATCTTGATAAATGCAATGGTTGCCGCGCATGCGAAATGATCTGTTCCGCCTTTCACGCCAACCCGAAATACAGCAGCAATAATCCGGCGAGGTCTCGTATTCGGCTGATTCGCGATCCGATCAGAGACGTCTATCTGCCTGTATATGCGGGGGAGTATACAGCAGCCGAATGCATGGGCAGAGATAAATACGTGATTGACGGGAAGGAATACAGCGAGTGCGACTTCTGCAGGGCCTCCTGTCCATCCAGGGACGCTTTCAAAGAACCCGATTCCGGCCTCCCTCTCAAATGCGATATGTGTGAAGACGATCCGGCACAAGAAAAGCCCCTTTGCGTTAAGTGGTGCTTAAATGACGCCCTGATTTACGAAGAGAGGGAAGAGGAAGTGGAAGAGGAAGTGAAGCTGGGCGAGATGGAGGTGGGGCTGGAATCACTGGTAGATAAGTATGGATTGCAGAAGGTGACAGATACCGTCGCCCGAATGTCGAAGAAAAGTTGAGATTACACAGATTTCAAAAAATAATTTCAGAGATTTAAAACAAGAGGATTCAAAAAGAGCATGGAGACGGTCCCTTTATCCCCCTTCAAAGTGGTCATCGATGGCATCAAAGAGGCAGGTGGAGACGCCGATAAATTTTGCTATCAATGCGGAAAATGCGATACCGTTTGTCCCTGGAATCGTGTCAGAAAGTTTTTTGTTCGCCGGATGATCAATCAGGCAAAATTCGGGGTGGTTCCTTTCGAATCCGAAGACCTATGGCTGTGTGTCACCTGTCGTCAATGTGTGGAGCGGTGCCCCAGAGGCGTAGAAATCATCGACGTAATGAGGGCCATGCGCAGGTTGTTGGTGCCGGACGGTGTCGTTCCTGCGAGCATCCCCAACCTCAGGGGCATCATGACAAGCCTTGCCAGTGTGGGTAATCCCTGGGGACAGGAACCGGAGGTCCGGGCAGATTGGGCTAAAGAGTTGTCTGTCAAGGAGTTCACCGAAGGGACAGAGACCTTATACTTCCCCTGCTGCTATCCCAGCTATGACCCGAGACTAAAAAAGGTGTCTCAAGCCACGGCCAGTATCCTCAATCAGGCAGGGGTGGATTTTGGGATCCTGGGGGCCAGGGAGATGTGCTGCGGGGAGAGCGTTCGCAAGGCGGGCAATGAGGATCTGTTCAAACGCCTTGCCAGAGAAAACATCAAAACCTTTATTGATAGCGGGGTGAAGAAAATCCTTGCTTCTTCCCCGCATTGCTTTCACACCTTTAAAAACGAATATTCCGAATTTAAGACGAACTTTGAGGTGCTTCATGTCTCCCAATACTTATTCAG
>JAGXTA010000110.1 GCA_018333535.1 Deltaproteobacteria bacterium
GCTTGCCATTGGGTTGCATCCATCCCCAGGCTTTGCATAAAGCTCTGGAGATATGGGACCTCCCTTTCCCGTAGAATTGAGAAATCGTCCTCTGGATGAAGCAAATGTCTTGAGGCTCAATATCCCGGCACCGGTACCGGAAGACGACTGACTCCATAACGCTCTCCTTGCTCCTGGAGAACGTTATACAACATTGTTGAATCTGACGCCAGCTTTTTCTTTATTCGGTTGTCAAAGAGCTTTTTTCAAAGAGCTAAAGTGTTACCAAAAACCAAACAATAACCAATGATCAATTTACCAAACATTGTGTTGTTTGGGTTATTGGAACTTGGTGTTTGGTTATTGGGTCTGTATTATCATTCCTTTTCCAGCATCCCCTCCTGTATCTTTCTCATCATGGCAATATTTTCTGTATGGCCGGTCAGGTGGGCCGTCACTTTTCCCCGGACCGGGCGATTGAGCAGATAGAAATCACCGATCAGGTCGAGAATCTTATGCCGGACAAACTCATCCAAAAATCTTAGCTCTGTGTTGACGATCTTCTCGTCGTCCACCAGGATGAAGTTGTGGAGGCGCCCTCCGCTGCCCAACCCCATCCGTTCGAGCATCTCAATATCCTTCAAAAACCCGAAGGTCCTCGCAGGCGCGATCTGTTCCTTGAATTTCTCCTCATTTTCCAATACGAAATCGAGAGTCTGCTGCCCGATGGGAGAGGGGTAGTCCAAAAAATAATGGATGGAAAAGGTCTCCGCCGGTTCAATGATGAGTGACTTGCCCCTATGGACGACTTCGAACCTTCGATCGATCACGATTTCGTTCGCCCTCTCCTCCTGCTCCTCGATCCCAGCCTCCTCAATGATCTTGCAGAACGCCAAGGCAGAGCCATCCATGATCGGAATCTCTTCGATCATCTTCACCATTAAATTGGTGATGCGATAGGCATGGAGCACTGCCATCAAATGCTCGATCGTCTTGGCAATGGCCACTCCCTTTTTCAGAGAGGTGGCAAATTCGGTTGTCTGGACATAGTCGAGATGGGCCGGAACTACCTCGTCATATGAGATGTTCCCGAAAAGGATGCCGCTATGAGGAGGGAGAGGCTGAAGGAGGAGCCCTGTCTTCATCCCGGAATGGAGCCCCGTTCCGTAGAGGACGACGCTTTTTTTGATCGTCCGCTGAAGAGTGAGAGAGGTTGATTTTCTCTTCGGACTCTCTTTGAGAGGAACTGTCTCAGGTACGGAGGAAAGGAGAAGAGAAGGAATATCCGTTTTCCCAGAGGGGGTCTCCCGTGGTTGCTCGTCCACCGATAGTTGCATTTGGCGGTCGAGGGCCCTACGAATCGTCATGAGGAGAACATCGAGGGAAACGGGTTTTTCAATGAAGTCAAAGGCTCCCAGCTTGACGGCAGCCATCGCAGTGGAAATCGTCGCATGGCCAGAAATCATGATCACCTGGCAATCGGGAACCATTCCCTTAAACCGTTTTAAGACCTCGATGCCATCCATCCCCGGCATCCAGATATCGAGAAGGGTGACATCCGGGTTTTCCCGTTGAAAGGCTTCAATCGCTTCCTCGCCGCTCTTGGCCGAGGAAACCCGAAAGCCTTCGTCTTCGAGGACGCCCCTGACCGACTGGACCACTCTCTCCTCATCATCCACAATGAGGATTTTTTTCTCCATACGCTCTCCCATGATCTGTATTTCCATTACCACAACCAGGATGAAGAATCAACAACTTATTGGAAGAATGGAATATTGGAATGTTGGGTTCTAACCCATTATTCCAGCCTTCCCCTCTTCCATCGTCTTCATTGTTTTCCATCCAATATTTTTCATTGATAACTTTACATTGGCCATTTTGCATTGATGGTTCAATAGTTCCCCGCTCCCACCTTCTCTTTCAGAAGGTGGTGATCCTCTTCGGATGTTGCAAATATCCCCGTATTTCCCAGTCTCACATTCACCAGGCCTATGGCTTTGACCTCATTGTAAGCAGAGATCATTTCAGAGACCTTCGGGCTTTTATATCGTTTCATCTGATGCTCCGGAAAGAAGGCAAGGATCGTAAAGGGAATCTCAGGATTGATATCAAAGAGCAACCGGGCGATCTTCTTCAACTGGGGGGTTTCCACCAGGTTGGGGATATAGAGGGAGAGAACTTCCAGAACAAAATCTCTTTTAACGATCTCTTCGGGAAGTTTAAGGATGTTTCGGTTGAAACAGCCGGTCAACCATTTGTGGTCTGTCCCATCATAGGCTTTCATATCGAGCCAGAAAGAGTCCACCCCTGCTTCCTTGAGGATATCGAGGTTCTGGGGAGTAAGCCCATAACCATTGGTTTCGATCAGAATCCACAGATCTGTTTCCGCTTTGATCAGGCGCGCACAGTCGGTATAATATTCCGGACAACAGGTAAGGTCTCCTCCGGTAAAGGCAACGATATTCCGAGCGGGGCCCCATCCTTGAGGGCTCAAAACAATATCCTTTTTCTGGATCATTCTGGGGCAGAGGGAGGACCGTTTCCCATGCATGACACAGGCGCCACAACAGCGACAGGACTCATGGGCATGAAAGGCGGTGGCCCTCTCTCTCGGTTCCCGAATCGTTACCCCCCTTTCATACTCTTTGCAGGCCTTCAACACATCCACAGGCGACCACCATTCTCCTTTGGCTCTTTTGGTAAACGTCCAGGAATGGCATTTCCGGCAGGAAAAGTTACATCCCGATTGATAGATGGAGAGATAGTTTTCCGGACGGGAAAGATGTGTGGCAGAGATTAAACGGAGCAATCCTCTGTCCGACTCTTTGAGGGTTGCCTCACAGGCCAGCGATTTCCCGCCTTCTTCTTCAACGAAACAGCTTCCCTGAGGATACCCCTGCTTGATCAAATTGCACCGCATAGTAAAAGTTTATCATATGCCATCTTTGCCTTGCAAGTTAGGAGGAACGTATGATATAGAGGATCAGAAAAAGCATCATAGGGAGATGGGGCGATTGGGAAATGGGGTGAAGAAAAAGGAAAACGACATGGAAGAAAAAATTAGACAGGTGGCCCAATGGATTATTCATGCTAAGAGGACGGTCATTTTTGGCGGAGCGGGTCTCAGCACGGAATCAGGGATCCCTGATTTTCGCAGTCCCGGCGGGGTCTGGGATCGATACGATCCGGAGGATTTTTATTTCCAAAAATTTATCGCCAGCGAAGCCTCTCGCGAGAAGTACTGGCAGATGGCTACAGAAATGTTTGAACCAATGAAGAAGGCTCAACCTAATCCAGCCCACCTCGCCATTGCCGAATTAGAGAGGTTGGGCAAACTCGACTGCGTCATCACACAGAATATCGATGGCCTCCATCATAAGGCCGGAAACTCGGAAGAAAGAATTATCGAGCTTCATGGGACAGCAATGCATGTCACCTGTTTAAATTGCAAAAAGAGATATGACCGCGATGAGATTCAGGAACGCCTTCGAAAAGGAACAAAGATTCCTTACTGTGACGATTGCGGTGGTCCTCTCAAACCTGCCACCATCTCCTTCGGTCAATCCATGCCTGAAAAAGAAACCCAAGAGGCATATCACCGTTCCTCCACCTGCGATCTCTTCATCGTCATCGGATCTTCCCTGGTCGTTCAACCTGCCGCCTCCATGCCTCTGGTGGCAAAGAGAAACGGAGCGAAACTGGTGATCATCAACCGCGACCCCACCCCCTACGACGAGATGGCGGATATCGTCATCCATAGCCAGGCCGGTTCGACCATGTCCAATATTCTAAAATATGTGAAACAGGAGTTTAGATAAGGAACTGGTCATTTTTTAGCCATAAGAAGAACAAAATATTACATCTTTTCGTTCAGCATTTGAGTTCCGATTAAAATAAATTATTAAATTCAAAGGGTTAAAAACTGTTAAAATTGGTATCAAATTTGCTGTTAACAATGAATTGAAACTCTATTAGGCTAGGGGGAAAATGGAAAAAGATTGGGAGTTCAACGCCAGGGCCTTATTGCTAAAGGCATTAATCTTAGGAGTTATCCTTTCTTTTGCGTTTGGTTGCGCTGGAAGCAAACCTGAGCAGAAGTCCACTCCTCCCCCTGTTGAAGAAAAAAAAATTGAACAGCCCAAGAAGGAAGAAACCCCGGCCCCTCAACCCACTCCAGAACCTCCCGTCAAACCTGCTCCACCAACTGCTTCGCCATTTTCTTCAGAACCTTCCAAAACGCCCCCGCCATCCCAGCCATTGCCTTCCCCTCTCCCTTCCCTCCGCACAACAAAGGTCGTATGGGATACCGTCAACCTTCGGGAAGGACCGGGACTCAATTACAGAGTGATTGGAAATGCTAAAAAGGGAACTTCTCTTTCGATTCTCGAAGACAGGGGAAACTGGTTACGGGTTCGGCTGGAAGATGGAAAAGAGGCGTGGGTCAGCAAGGCCGCCACTTCCGATGCCCCCAAATCTCCTCCTGCAGCCACCCCAAAACCCAAGCCAATGTGAGGATCGCAAACAAAAGATGCTGTTCTGTAAAAAATGCCAGGTCGAATATGAGGATGACAAGAGGTTCTGCCCTCAATGCGGAAGCTTCCTGATTATAAAGGAAGAAGCCCTCCCGAATTTTGAAGATTCAGAAAAACCGTTTGAAGAAAAACCCAAAGAAAAATTCATCTGTCCCGATTGCAAAATCATCTATGAAAAATCAAAGACCTGTATCCGATGTGGCACAGAGGTCGTTCTTTTAACCTCCTTTCAAGAGAAAAGGCAGTCCGAAGCAGATCAGGAACCCGAGGATGAGAAAGAATCGTCTCACGTCTTGACCACCCGGGAATGGGTGGAAACCCCGCTTGAACATCTCATCTGTCCGGTTTGTAAAAAAGAGCATCTGGGAGGTAAGTCCTGCATCAGATGTGGAGCCGCGCTGGCCTCCCCAAGTCCGCCCCCAGTGAAAGATAATACCAAACCCACTCACGCTCTTGACACCCAAAAAAAAGAGCCTAAACCACCCTACTCTTCGGACTTCGAAGAAGACCTCCTCCGGGATAAAACATCTGATCAGCCGTCCTTTAAAATGACCGTAGAGGAACAGATCAAAAAGGGAAGGTTTATAAGAAAGGTAAAAAAAGACTACCCGCGGATGGTTTTAAACTGGAGCGGCATCGGAATCATCTGCATCGCCGCAGGTTATCTCCTCTGGTCCACCTATTCTCACGTGGTGACAAAAAAACCGGATTCCATCCTCATCCCTCCCTCTAAAGAGAAGACTTCCATTACGGCTCCTGCCCCTTCAGCGACTCCCCCTTCCACGGAGGCGGAAGAGATAGAAAAGATAAAATACCTTCTCGAAAATATCAGAAAGGCAAATCTGAGAAAGGATATCGATCTCTTTCTATCATGTTACTCGAATGGTTTTAAGGATCGGGAAGGGAAAAAGAAGTCGACGCTTGAATCCTGGGAAAATTTCAATTTCCTCGATCTCACTTATGACCTTGGAAACCTTTCGGTATCCGGAGATAACACAAGAGCAAGGGTGGAGTGGCTGGTCAGGTTTTCTCCAAATAGCGGCGGCCAACCCCAGGAAAGCAAAACCATTGTCGATGTGGTCTTTAAGAAAGAGGATGGGACCTGGAAGATAGGAGAAATTAGATCGAGCTTATAGCCTTTTTCGATCCTCTGCAAATCCCTCTGACCGAATCTGCCCTGAGTCGTCAAATTCCACGAAGTAAACAAAGGGAAGGCGAATCCCGGGAAGAAAGAACCTTGCATCCATAAATTCCACCCTGTGCCTTCCTTCTTCTGAGTTGATGGACTTCACCACAGGAAACCTGGCAAACCAGTAATAGAACTTCATTCCTTTTGTCGTGAGAGCTTTTTTTACCCACGGAGAGTCCGGTAATTTTTCCATGGAATGAAAGGGAATGCTTCCGGATGGATAATAAAGGCTGGCCAATCTTTCAAAGAACGGGGCCTGGGGTGAAGCAGGTTCGGGAAGGTCTTCCCTTCTCAGATCCACAAACCCCTGAAATATGTTGTCTTCTGTCTCTACATAAAGGGCCCAGCGGAAAGGAGAAGCGGGCTGGGGCAGAGCGGCAATCTGTATTACCTTTCCCGCCAATCCTTTTGAAAAGCCTCTGATCTCTCCGAGGGCCTGCCCGTGTTGAACCCAGCAGAAGAGGATATAGACAGTTAGTCCGATGAGAGATCCCCTGCAGATCCATCGCGCCCCTCTCTTCAAGAAAAGGCTCGCCAATAACGGAAGAAGGATGACTCCTGAAAAGATTAAGTCGATGACGAAGATAAGGTCCCAGGCAAACCGGTGGTCGAAGAAAGGGGAGAAAATCATTGTGCCATAGGAAGTGAGAAGGTCGAGCAGGACATGGCTCATTAGAACTGGCAGACAGACCTTATAGAAATTCCAGAAATAGGGACGTTTCGATATCTTGACAAAGAGCCAGCTGAAAAAAAGAGAGTAGAAAGGTATCAACAGGATGGAATGGGTAAAATCGCGATGGTATTGAATAGAAAATTGGTGATTGAAGAGGCCGAGGATAAAATCGGAATCGGGAAAGAGCCCCATCGCCAGTCCAGCAACGGTCCCCCACTTTCCGATTTTCTCGTTATCGATGGCTCTGGCAATGACGGCACCGGTGAGGGCATGGGTGATACTGTCCATATAAAAAAATATTAACCCTTAAATACCCCATAGGCAAACCGGAAATGTCTTCCCAAAAATCTCCCCTCCCCCATCTCCATAAAAATGGGGCGAACCCAATTGGATTCGCCCCATTTTTATTGTCGCTTTTTAATAGGGTCGCCCCTCAGATCTTTTTTATACCTTGATCCCCTGGTCCATCAGCTTAGATATCCCGAATAACTCTTCCTTGCTAAAAACACCCTTTTCCACAAGCCATCTGGTATCGCTTCTTAATTTCAACTCACTCGGAACAATGAAAACCGATTTTTTATCTTTTACCATATGGCCGAAAGTCACCTTGGCCCATCTCATTCCTGCTTCAACCTGTGTCATCCCCCTCAGGTCTTTCCTCCTCTCGATCAACATACCCATCAGCTCGCCCTTCTTCAGCTCATAATTTTTTGAAAAGACTTTATAGATGATCATCCTACAACTTGCCTCAATCCATCCCTGTCTCTTCATCAAAAAATCGTGTGGTTCCAGGGATAAGGTAACGCATAAACTATTTCGATGTAACTATAAAAATATCATGACCATTCGGCAGGATTATATAAAACGCCATAAGGAATGTCAAGGAATCAAATTGGGAATGTTTATTTCAACTTGACAATCATTCAATTATTTATTAAAAACGTATTACATTATTAACAAGTAGGGGATACCTTGAAAATAGAAAAAATCTCATGGGATCAGGAAGCAGTTGACCATATTTCTAACCACATGGTTTCACCGGAAGAGGTTGAAGAGGTATTGTTTAATGATGTAGACATCCCACTTATGATGAGGGGGAAAGAAGGCAAATATCTTGCTTATGGTAAAACGTATGGAGGCCGGCTATTATTCATCGTGTGGGTCTCAAAATATAAAAAAACAAAAATTATTACTGCCAGAGACATGACCGAAAAGGAAAAGCGATTTTATAGAAGGAGAAAAGAATGAAAGTGCCAAAATTTAAAAATTTAAAAGAGGAAAGGGAATTTTGGGAAACCCACGATTCAACGGATTACCATGATGACTTCAAGATAACTAAAAATGTGGTTTTTGTTCGACCCAAGAAAGAAGTCATTTCTTTACGTCTGGAGCCTAAGTTCATAAGAAGGTTAAGAGAGCTTGCGGATAAAGAAGGCCTGCCTCCTACTACCTATGCCAGGATGTTAATTGTTAAGAGTATTCAGGCCCATACAAAATAAACCCGTCATTCGTCATCCGGAATTGATCTCTGTAAACCCCGTTAGAAATTCCAGGGGACATTATTAACCCCCTACGGTGTTCAGGGTCGGTGAGGCGATGTATGATGGTGTCCATACAAATAGTGTTAATCTGTTTGCGCCCACGTAAGCAACAATCTCTCCTTCCTTTTCTAACGCTACTACATCGTCATTACGAACCCAAAGAACGTGGCAATCTCCCCTATCTTTAGCTCCCATCTTTCTTCCTGAATACCACGATTCTATCAAAACTCTTCTCCATTGCCTGACAGCCATTCTGGTAAGAGTTGTGCATCCAAATGGAGAGCTGAAGCACCAAGAAAAAACGAGACTTACCATTCCAAATAGGACAACCAATAACAACCCAATGATTATGATTTTTCTCATCTCTTTCCTCTCCTTTCATTTTTAATTCTATCTTCACCATGACCTGTCCAGTCAGATTGGAACCTTCATCCTATTGGACGGACAATCGGAAATAATGTCCCACCATATTTTGAATGCTTCTTAATGTTCCTGGGATATTGGAATAAAATTTTGGGGGCAGGCTTAAATAAAGAACCCCGTCTACAGGAAGGGGTTTTCAGATGCGATTTTAATAAATTTGGAAATTGGGAGTCCTATTTTCTTAAAATCCGCATCAACGGCATAGCGACAGACCTTTCGGCAAGCCCGGGGTGCTGCCGAACGAGGTCTTTGGCAGGCGGGGGTGAACGGTGACAGCCTAACTGGACCGTTTCTGATCTAAAACAGATATTTCTTGAACCAGTCTGCGGTCAGGTCGATGGCGCGCTTACGATGTTGGGGGTCGGTGAGGCGATGGTCCGCACCGCCAATCACATGGATTTCCTTTGGCAAGCTGAGGTGGCGAAAGATCCCATAGGCCTGTTCGATCGGAACGAGTTCATCTTCTTCTCCGTGAATGACCAGGCAGTTCAAGACCCCAGGTAAAATGGGCAATAGCCGATGTTTTGGGAGATCTTCGAAGAAGGCCTCCGGAGGCAACGGATAATCTTCCACCTGCTCTTTTGAGCCGAGATCGTCGAGGTGAAGAGGGGTCGCCCACACCACCACAGCGCCAATTCCTTTATCCTTCGAACCTTTGATTAAGGAGAGAAAGCCTCCGAGACTTGACCCTACTAACCCGATCTGCCTTCCCAGATCAGGACGGGAACGCATAAAATCAAGGGCCGAACTCAGGTCTGTAAGCTTTTTACTAATCGTATTGTCCTCCTCCCCTCCCTCACTCTCTCCAATTCCCCTGAAATCAAACCGAAGCATGGCCATTCCCTCTTCTGACATTCGATGCCCAAGGGCGATATACTTTTCGCTATCCTTACTGGACAGAAGACCATGAGAGGCAATCACACAAGGAGGGCGCTCCCTATCAGGAAGATGAAGAATTCCTGAAATGTTGTGACCTTCGCTCTGGAAAGAAACTTTCTCTATTTTCATAGGGTATCTCCTTAACGGAAATTCCAATACCCAAATTCCAAGCTCCAAAGAATCACCAATAACCAAATCCCAATTAAAAATCACAAAGTTTGGGTTTTGGGTATTGGTTATTGAATTTTCACCCCTGCTTCTTTCATCGCCGTCACATACTCTTCTTTCAACTTCTCTTTCGGGATGCCGTGGTCGATGAAGTCCCAGGGAAAGATTTCATCCAAATCCCTTCTCCGATAGACAAAAAAGTCAGGGTTGAGGCTTGTCTCACGGAGGGCCTGTTCCCAGTTCCCCTGATGGCGATGAGTGGCCATCACTACCTTTCCCACTCTCCGGTCTCCCCTCGAAAGCAGGGCCTGGATATAACCCCACTTGGGGAGGTCATGGATCATCTCGATGTTCTTTTCTCCCCTGACCCCACTGCGGAGGATCTTCAGCTTCCTCTTCAATGCACTCACGTCCTCAAAAGGAACCCATTGAAAGGGGGTGGCAGGTTTGGGCACAAATGGATTGACGCTCAGAACCAGCTTCCACCTTCTCTTGCTGTCCAAACGGCTGGAGACGATCTGATGCTCAATCTTTTTCGAAAGGGAGAGGATCGCCCTCACCTCTTCATCGGTTTCGGAAGGAAGTCCGATGAGAAAATAGCTCTTCATCTGGGAAAGACCGTTCTCAACCAGTGTCCGGACGGCTTTTAAAATCTCATCGTCTCCATAACCCTTCTTTAAAACCTTCCGGAGCTTCTCCGTTCCCGCTTCCGGAGCAATGGCGGCGGCTCTGACTCCGCCTCTTCTCAAGCAGTCGGCGAGGGAGGGCGTAATCGCATCGACCCTTAGCGAGGCAATCGAGACTCCCCCTCCATGGGAGAGGATACCCTCGCTTAGTGGAAGCAGAGAGGGATAGTCGGAGACGGCGGTTCCGGCAAGGCCGATCCGTTTTTCTTTTGAAATGGCTTCTCTGGAGATCGATTCAAGCAAAGAGAGGCTTCGATTTCGAAAAGGATGATAGACAAAACAGGCCGCACAGAACCTACACCCCCTCGGGCACCCCCTGTTCACTTCCACCACGGCCATCTCCCTGAACTCCGTATCCGGAGTAAAGAGACTCGATTGGGTCGGAAATCGATCAATCTTGGAAATCCATCTCCGCTTAACTTTCCCGGGCAGTCCTGCTTCAGGCTCTACCGTCCCGATCCTTCCGTCTTCAGCATAAGTGACATGATAAAATTCCGGGACATAGATCCCCTCCACTCCTGCCAGCTTCCTCAAGAGATCTTTCCTTCCCCTTCCTGAATGACGGTAGACCTCCAGAAATTCTCCGATGACCTCTTCTGCTTCCCCGAGGACAAAGAGATCGAAGAACTCGCTCAGGGGCTCCGGATTGAGAAAGACGGCCACGCCCCCTGCCATGATTAACGGATCTTTCTCTCCGCGAAGGTGACGCTCCAGCGGGATGCGGGCTAAATCAAGAAGGGTGAGGATGTTGAGGAAGTCGTTTTCAAAGGAGATGGAGAAGGCTAATAGGTCGAAGCCTGAAAGGGGTTTCTGGGATTCGAGTGAAAGAAGCGGTGTCTGCGTCCTCCGGTGCTCCCCGAGGTCTTCCGGATCGGGAAGGAAAGCCCTCTCGCATACGATGTCGTCCTCTGAGTTGAGCCTCTGATAGACAGCCTGAAACCCGAGATTGGACATCCCCACATGGTAGGAGTTCGGATAGAGGAGACATATCGAAATTCTTCCTCCCCAGGGTTTTCGGACAGCCCCCCTCTCTTTTTCGAGAAGGGTCTTCGCCTTCTGAATGAGTCTCCGGGAAATCATAGGTTATCAGTAGTCAGTAGCAATCAGTTGTCAAAAAGAGATCTACGCCATCAAGTATAACAAATTTTCAGTCTTCGCAAATAATTTTACCATTTACAACTGATGACTGACCACTGTCCTCTGATAACTTGCTTCTTCAGTCCGCCTGTTTTCTTAAAAAAGTGGGGATGTCAAAACGGTCCTCATCCTCAATGGCAAAATCGGACGGAGAATCCAATTTCAACTCATCGAATCGTTCGTTGGCTTTTACCCTTCTCATAAAAGCGGGAGTTTCCCGGTTTCCCTCCTTGACGCTGATGGAGAAGGGAGGGATCTCTTTGCTGCGGTCCTTGAAACCGGGAATATGAGAAAATCGTTTTACCCCGGAGGGAACCGGTTTATCCACCCTTTTCTCTATGGCCTTGCCGAAGCCGGTGGCAATCACGGTGATCCGGATATCCTCTTTCATGGACGGATCGATAACCATCCCCCAGATGACATTTGCATCTTCATGGGCCTCTTTCTGGATAAGGCTTGTCGCTTCATTGATCTCGCTGAGGGTCATATTCTCTCCGCCGGTGACATTGATGAGCAGTCCCCTGGCTCCCTCGATCGAGATATCCTCCAGGAGCGGACTCGAGATCGCCTTCTGGGCGGCCTCCAATGACCGATTCTCTCCGGAAGCAATTCCCGTTCCCATCATTGCCATTCCGGTTTCAGACATAACGGACCGCACATCGGCAAAATCGAGATTGATGATTCCATGCCCGACAATGATATCCGAAATCCCTTTGGCCGCATGGTAGAGAATCTCATCCGCCTTTTTAAAGGTCTCCAGTAAGGTCATATTCTTGCCGCTGATGCTCAGGAGCCGTTGATTCGGAATGGTGATCAGGGCATCCGCTGTCATCTTCAGATTGGCCAAGCCTTCTTCCGCCTGTTTCATCCTCTTCTTTCCCTCAAAGTGAAAGGGTTTGGTGACGATGGCGACGGTAAGCGCGCCCATCTCACGGGCCACCTCTGCGATCACCGGAGCCCCCCCTGTGCCGGTTCCTCCGCCCAGGCCGGCGGTGATGAAGACCATGTCCGCTCCTTTCAGGATCTCGCGGATCATCTCCACGTCCTCCAGAGCCGCCTTTCTCCCGACTTCCGGATTAGCGCCGGCTCCCAGGCCTTTGGTCAAACTGGCCCCCAACTGAAACTTCATCGGAGACAGGTTTGCCGTCAATGCCTGCGCATCCGTATTGGCTGCGATAAATTCAACACCGGTGAGTTGACTCGAAATCATGGTGTTCAGAGCATTGTTCCCTCCTCCACCGACCCCGATGATCTTGACCCTGGCGGCCATGTTTCTGTTCTCGTCAAATTCGATCATATCTCCCTCCTTTTTAAGAGATTAAAAGATTAAAGATGGAATCTTAAAAGGTCGTCATCCCCGTCTTGCGGCAGGAACGGGAATCCAGGGAATTCTAACTATATGAAAATACTGGATTCCTGCTTGCGCAGGAATGACAAAAATCTCCTTTTCAGACTTTTTACGAGATCATCATTATTCCATTAAAAAAATCTCTTATCCATTCTTTCATTCGCCGGGTGACTTTGCTGAAGATATTCCCCTCGCCCACTTTAAACCGGCTCTGGGCCTTATTTCGGCTTCCATAAAGGACGAGGCCCACTCCGGTGGCATAGATCGGGCTGTTGACCAGGTCGACCAGGCCTCCGATCCCAATGGGCGTTCCTCTCCGGACAGGCAGGTTAAAGATCTGTTCGGCTAATTCGGGAATTCCCTCGAGGATAGCGCTCCCCCCTGTGAGAATCACTCCCGAGGCAAGAAGATTCTCATAACCCTTCTTCACCCATTCATCTCGAACCAGAGTGAGGATCTCGTCCACTCTGGGTTCAATGATCTCCGCAAGGTTCTGTCTCGAAAGGACACGGGGCTCCCTTCCCCCTACGCTGGGAACTTTGATCGTCTCATCCTTCCGAACCAGAGAGGTAAGCGCGCATCCATAACGAATCTTAATCTTCTCGGCCTCGTCCACAGGCGTGCGAAGCCCTACGGAGATATCGTTGGTAATATGGTTTCCAGCCAGAGCAAAGACAGCCGTATATTTGATCGCTCCGTTCGAAAAGATGACCAGGTCCGTTGTCCCGCCGCCAATATCGATAATGGCCGCTCCCAGTTCTTTCTCCTCGGGGGTCAGCACCGCTTCGCTCGAGCCCAACTGTTCAAGGACGATATCATCCACATCGAGTCCGGCGCGGTTGGCGCATTTGATGATGTTCTGGGCAGAGGTAATGGCTCCGGTGACGATATGAACCCTTCCCTCCAATCTCACCCCTGACATCCCGACCGGATCCTTGATACCGTCCTGATCATCCACGATGAACTCCTGTGGGATGATGTGGATGACTTCCCGATCCATTGGGATGGCCACCGCACTGGCTGCATCGATGACCCGCTTCACATCATTGGGTGCGATCTCCTTGTTCTTAACAGCGATCACCCCATGGCTGTTGATCCCTTTAATATGTCCTCCTGCAATGCCGGCATAGACAGAAGTGATATGGCAATCGGCCATCAGTTCAGCTTCTTCAACCGCTTTTTTTATGGACTGGACCGTGCTTTCAATATTGATGACCACACCCTTTCGCAACCCTTTCGATGGAAAGGTGCCAAGGCCAATGATATTGACCTGGCCATCTCCCACCTCTCCCACTACCGTGCAGATTTTTGTTGTCCCGATATCCAATCCGACGACCAGCGAATCCCTCTTGCCCATCTTCGGATCACCTCCTTTCTAATTTGACCTGCGGGGAATTTTTTTTGACCACCATTCTTTTCAGATCACTGCAGTCGATCGACCCTGCCGAGACGCCCCTCTTCTGAAGGTCCGACCAGATGAGAGACAATCTCCTCAATTTTTCTCCAAAGTGATCCCACCCCATCTTCACCTCCACCCCCTCGGCCTGTGTGAAACAATGAATTCCGAAAGCCTTCTCCATCCGGATTTCCGAAACTCCATCCAGGGGACGAGCCTTTTCCTGATCCACGATCCTTAAAAATTCGAGCGCTCTTGCGATGAGATGTTTTGCCGCGGACGGATCTTTATTAAACATCTGCCGTGTCAAACCGGTAAGAAAGGGAAAATCATATTCATCCCGATCTCCCACCCTCGAAAAGATCACTCCCTTCGAATCGATATAAAAAGGCTCCTCTAATTGAAGGATGGCCATCGGCTTTCTCTCCTCAATATGAATCAACACTCTGTCCGGAAAAATTTTTCTCACCCTCACATGCTCAACCCAGGGATGAGCCTCCACACGGACGGAGATCTCCTTCAGCGGAAGGGTGAAGAGATTGGGCTTTCCTTCGATCTTTGCAAGCGAGAGAATGGTCTTCTCCGGGATTTTCTTGCAGCCTTTGATCTCTACCTCCTTCACCTGGAAAAACGAGTCCTCCAGAAGGTGGACATACAATTGATGGCCCGCGAAGAAAAGCAATATGAGAAAAAGGATATGAAAAGCCACCCGAACGGCTCCTTTTAGGATTTTCTGAAATCTCTCTCCTATCCTTTCGTCCCCTTTCTTCTCCGGTCTGAAAAATTTTCCCTCACTCATATTCGCCTGTCGAACGTGGAAGGTGGCATGTGGTGTTTAATAAATTTTTTCAAATAACTACTTTCCACTTTCTACCCTCCACTCTCCGTCTTTAACGCCGCCCCCAACAGGATCCGCTCCGCCAGCTCTCCGAAAGAGATGCCTACAAACTCCGCGGCTTTGGGCAGGAGGCTCGTCTCCGTCATCCCTGGCATCGTATTCACATCGATGACAAAAGGATTTCCTTCCTCATCCGTCATCAGATCGACCCTGGCGCAACCCGAGCAACCAAGCGCCTGAAAAGCCCGAAGGCTGATCTCCTGGGCATGAAGATACTTTTCTCTAAGAATCCGGGCCGGGATGATATACTCGGTCTCCCCTTTCGTATATTTCGAATGGTAATCATAGAACCCGCTCCTTGGAGCGATCTCGATGATGGGAAGGGAAATGTCATTGAGAATGCCCACGGTGATCTCCTTCCCCTTCATAAAGGCTTCGATGAGGATTTCTTCATCGTATTTTCCTGCCTCCTTCAACGCCCGCGGAAGTTCTTCCTCCCTTCTGACAATGGAGATTCCGATTGTGGATCCTTCCCGTGCGGGCTTAACCACCAGCGGAAGAGGAAGGGAAATTTCCCCCAGCGCCTCTTTCTCAACCTCCTCCCGTTTGAGGAATTCGAAGGGGGGGGTTGGGATATTCTCATGGAGCAAGATCTTTTTGGCCATGATCTTGTGGAGGCAGAGCGCGCTCGCCAGAACACCTGATCCGGTGTAAGGAATTCCCATCAACTCCAGCATTCCTTGAATCGTCCCATCCTCTCCATACCTTCCGTGGAGAGCGATAAAAGCTATTTCAATCTTTTCTTTCATCAACTTTTCCGCAATGTCCCGGCCCACATCGATGCAACAGGCCGTATATCCTTTTTCAACAAGAGCCTTCCGTATCGCCTTTCCTGTCCGGAGCGAAATCTCCCTCTCCCGGGAGAGGCCTCCCAGCAGGACGCCGATCTTCTTTTTCTTAAGGGGTTGATCCTTCATCTATCTACCGCCAAAACTCCGCCGTCTTTATTCCGCATTCCGTATTCCGAAATCCGCATTATTGTTCACCCACCACCCTCACCTCCCTTTTCAGGGAGATGGACTTCTTCTCGTAGACCTTTTTCTCCACCCATTCGATGAGATGGAGAACCTCTTCCGCGGTCGCCTTTCCCAGGTTGATGATAAAATTGGCATGGCGATCTGAAACCATCGCCTGTCCCATCCTGAACCCTTTTAACCCGATCTCATCAATCCACTTTCCTGCCGGGCCTTCCTCCGGATTTTTAAAAATGGAGCCTGCGCTCGGGTAATCGAGAGGCTGCGACCTCTTTCTCATCTCCGAAAAGGACTTCACGCGCTCAAGGATCTCCTCTTTTCTTCCCTTCTTCAGATGGAAACATCCTTTCACGATGATCCAGGATGGAGGCAACGTCAGACTCCGATAAGAGAACCGGAGCCTGGACCGGGGCCTCTCCAACATCTCTCCATCCTCTTTCATAAACGTGACGGAATGGATGACATCCTTCAACTCCGCCCCCCATGCGCCGGCATTCATGGCCAGCCCTCCGCCCACAGTGCCCGGAATGCCAAAAAAAGGCTCAAGTCCGGCAAGCCCTTTTTGAATGGAGAATTGAACGAGCTGTTGGAGCGAACAGCCGGCTTCAGCCTTCAGAAACTCTCCATCCATCCGAACCTTTTTCATCCCTTGGGTCAGGCTGACCACCCAGCCCCGAATTCCTCTGTCTCTCACGATGAGGTTCGTTCCTTTTCCTAAAATGAAGACGGGAACCCTTTTTCTCCGAGCATGCAGGATCACCTTTCTCAGTTCCTTCATGTTTTCCGGAAAGAGGAGACAGTCCGCAGGGCCTCCCACTTTGAGGGAGGTGTATTTTTTCATCGGCGCATCGAAAAGCGCCCTTCCCCCAATCAAACCCCTCGCTTCTTTTTTGTAATCTTTTGTCATCTGCCTTAGCATTTTAAGTTTGGATTCATTAGTCTTATAGTCGATTAGTCTGCTAGTCGAATAGTCAATAACTATAAGACTACAAGACTATCGGACTACGGGACTATTCTTTCCGCATTCCGAAATCACAATCGCCTTACCATCTCCTCTGCCACCTGCCAGATGTCTCCTGCGCCCAGGGTGATCACCATATCTCCGGGAACCATGATGCGGACCAGATGGTTAACAATCTCCTTCTTGTCCGGAAGATAGGTCACATCCTTATGACCGTACTCTCTGATTCCCTCAAAGAGCGCTTTTGCTTCTACCCCATCGATCCGTTCCTCTCCGGCCGCATAGATATCCGTCAGAATGAGGACATCCGCATCGTAAAAGGCGGTCAGGAATTCCTGAAAGAGGGCGTGCGTCCGGGTATAGCGGTGGGGTTGAAAGACCGCAATGATCCTCCTCTTCCATCCTGTTTTGGCCGCCTTCAATGTGGCCATGATCTCCACGGGGTGATGGCCATAGTCATCCACGATGAGAATTCCTTTCTTCTCTCCCTTGACTTGAAACCGTCTTTGAATCCCTCCGAAATCCCTCAGGGCCTCCTGAACAACTTCAAAGGGAATGTCGAGTTCAAAGGCAGTGGCCACCGCAGCCAGCGCATTATAGACATTATGAAGGCCGGGCATTCGGATTCCTAACCTCCCGATTTCCTTTCGCTGATAGAGGACATCGAAGGTGGTGGAAAGTTCGTCGTATTCGATTTCCCTCGCCTGAAAATCAGCCTGGGTCGTCAATCCGTAGGTCGTGAACCGCTTCTTCAGTTTCGGAAGAAGGCTCTGGATATGGGGATGGTCGAGGCAGAGCACGGCCAACCCAAAGAAGGGAATCTTGTTGAGAAAATGGAGAAAGGCTTCTTTGATCTCCTCAATCCCCTGATAGTAGTCGAGATGCTCCGGATCGATGTTGGTCACCACAGCGATGGTGGGCATTAATTTAAGAAAAGAGCCGTCGCTCTCATCCGCTTCGGCGACCAGAAGCTCTCCCTGTCCCAGCTTCGCATTGCTGCCGATGCTGTTCAGCCTTCCTCCAATGACCACGGTTGGATCGAGCCCGGCCGCGCCCAAGATCGTCGCGATGAGGGAGGTTGTCGTCGTCTTGCCATGAGTCCCGGCAATGGCGATGCCCACCTTCATTCGCATCAATTCCGCTAACATCTCCGCCCTCGGAATGATGGGGATGAGCCTCTCCTCAGCCACTTCAATCTCTGGATTGTTCGGACGAATGGCAGAGGAGACGACCACGACATCCGCCTCTTTCACATTCTCTCTCCGGTGGCCATAATGGATGTCGCAGCCCAGGGCCTGAAGCCTCCGGGTCACCTCTGTTTCCTTCGCGTCCGAACCGCTGATCCGGTAACCCAGATTGAGCAGAACCTCGGCGATTCCGCTCATCCCGATGCCGCCGATCCCGACGAAATGGATGTTTTTGATCTTCCCTTTTCGATACATAATAAGTTGAAAATTAAAAGTTCAGAGTTTAAAGTTTATTGTTTATCGTTCATCGTCATCAACATGCTTTTCCCACCAACTCATAACAATGCTCCACAATCTCTTCGGCCGCCCTCGGGCGTCCGATCCCTCTGATCGCTTCCTCCATCTTCTCCCTTTCCTCCGGATGATGGTAAAGGCTGCGGATCGCCTCGGAAAGCGACGAACCGTTCACCTCCTCATCCAGAATCATTTTGGCCGCCCCACGATCAACCAGCTTCTGCGCATTGATCAACTGGTGTTGATGGGCCGCATAGGGATAAGGGATCAGAATCGATGCCTTTGCACAGACCGCTAATTCCGCAACCGTGCTCGCTCCGGAACGACAGATCACCAGGTCAGCCCTCCGGTAATAGCGCGCCATCTCCTCAATAAATGGGGCTACCTCCACCTCGAATCCCTTCTCCTCATAGCCTTTTGAAACGAGATCCAGATCCTCTTTGCCGGTCTGATGGATAAATCTCAAAGAGGACCTGAGATCCTGGAGCGAGGCCAGGGCCTCCATCATGGCCGTATTGATCCGGTGTGCGCCCGCGCTCCCCCCAAAGATGAGAAGGGTGAATCGATCTCCCTTCTCCTGCGAAAGGGTAGAACCAATGATCTCTTTCCGGATTGGATTGCCCGTCACAACTGTCTTCCTCTCGGGAAAGTATTTTTTTGTCTCTTCGAAAGAAACAAATATCCGCTGGCTGAACCTCTTCAATATCCGATTGGTCATTCCTGGAATGACGTTCTGCTCATGGATGGCCCTTTTCATCCCGAGAAGAAAGGCAGCCAAAACTCCAGGCCCGGAAGCATATCCGCCCACACCTAACACGATCTGCGGTTGAAACTCTTTCAAGATGCCCATTGCCTCGGCAAGGGACTTTGGAAGGGCTAAGAGGGCTCTTAACTTTCCCATGATCGACCCTCCCTGAATGGGCATGGCATGGATCATCTTCAACGGAAATCTCCCCCCGGCCAATACTCTCGCTTCAATCCCTCGCTCCGTCCCGATGAAAAGGACTTCATTTCCCGACTCCTTTTGGATAAAAGCTTCAGCAACCGCTATCCCTGGAAAGAGGTGGCCTCCTGTGCCTCCTCCGGCAATGACACATCTCATCGTCGTTCCGCATGGGTTGAAAGGTGAAGCAAAATCCCCAACCCGATGAAATTGGCAATCAAGGATGTTCCTCCGTAACTCACAAAGGGAAGGGTCAACCCTTTGGTCGGAAGCAGTCCCAGGACCACTGCCATATTGATGACCGCCTGAAGAGAGATCATTAACGTGATCCCCAGCGCCAAATAGGACCCGAACTTATCCGGAATAGAAATCCCGGTCTGGACTCCCCGGAAGGCAAGGATGAAAAAGAGAACCACCACGGCCATGGCCCCCATCAGTCCCAGTTCCTCTCCGATGATGGAAAAGATGAAGTCTGTGTGAGGAGCCGGAAGGAAGAAGAGTTTCTGTCTTCCTTCTCCCAGTCCCAGTCCAAAGAGACCACCCGAGCCAAAAGAGAGGAAGGACTGGATGATCTGAAAACTGGTTCCGGTGGGATCTTCCCAGGGCCTGATGAAACTGATCAGCCTTTTGTAACGATATTCCGCATTCATCAGAAGGACATAGGCCACCGGAGCAGCTAACAAAAAGGATCCGGCGATATAGATCACTCTGGCGCCGCTGATGAAGAGGAGGATTAAAACCATCGCTGTGAGAAAAAGGGCCGCCCCGAAATCAGGCTCCTTCAATACCAGTCCGATGACCAGGCCGGAGAGCAGAATGGTCGGGAGAAAACTGAAGGAAAAACTCCTTATCCTCTCCTCCTTCTTGGTCAGGAGGTAAGCTAAAAAGATGATCAGGCCGAGCTTTGCAAATTCCGAGGGTTGAAAGGTAAATCCCCCGATCTTTAACCACCGCATCGCTCCACCTGCCCGATGGCCTATGCCCGGAATCAATACGGCAATGAGCAGCAGAACAGAGAGAATAAAGATGGGATAGGCAAATCGCTTCAGTATCCCGTAAGGAAAGAACATCATCACGATCATCAATAGGAAACCCACTCCTGCATAAAGCGCCTGCCTCTTCAAAAAGTAGTAGGGATCGCCAAACCGGTCTCCGGCGATGATCGCGCTGGTGCTATAGACCATGACGATCCCGATCCCCACCAGGGCCAGGGCCACCATTAGAAGAATGAAATCGAACCTTCCTCTTGCTTTCACCCTGTTTTCCTAACCTGGCCAAGCCAGGACCCAATAGGCTATAGAGTTGAAAAAATTCGAAGTCCGAATATCGGGCGAAGCGTCCAGTAGGACCAATCCGAAACAAATTCGAATTTCCCAAATTCAAATTTCTTAAAGTTTGTTTTAGTTTTCAACATTTGAAATTGGGTCATTCTATATTGTTTCGAATTTCGGATTTCGTGCTTCGGATTTGGTGCTTAATCTCTGCACTGCTTCCTTAAACACCTTTCCCCTTTCTTTATAATCCCTGAACATATCAAAACTGGAACAGGCAGGCGAAAGGAGAACCACCTCTCCTCTTTTCGCCATCCGGTAAGCCAGAAGGACAGCCTCTTCGAGTGTCCCTGCCATGACTGTATCGGTCAAAGATCCCAGCTCCCGGGCCATTCTCTCCTTTGCCTCTCCGATGAGGATCATCCGCCTGACACGGCTCTTTACCCACTCCTTGAGGGAATGAAGGTCTGTCATCTTATCCTTTCCGCCTGCGATGAGAATGACAGGCTCTTGAAAGCTCTGAAGCGATTTGATCACGGAGCCCAAATTTGTCCCCTTCGAATCGTTGTAATAGAAAACCCCTTCAATCTCCCGGACAAACTCGAGGCGATGTTCCAATCCCCTGAACCGGTTGATAACCCTCTGGATCGCCTCTTTCGAACTGCCGAAGAGCCTTGCCGCAATGATGGCCGCCATCATATTCTCCACATTGTGGATACCCTTCAACGGCGACTGGCTCAATGAATAGGTTTCTTCCCTTCCGTTCAATATGAGGACGACCTCCTCCCCATTGAAAAAGCCACCCTCTTTGACCCTCTCCTTCAGGCTGAAAAAGAATTTTTTTGCCTTCACCCTCTTCTCATGCTTCATTACAATGGGATCATCCCAATTGAGGATGGCCACATCCTCGGCCCCCTGGTTCTTAAAAATCCTGCTCTTGGCTTCAATATAATCTTCGTATTTCGAATAACGGTCGAGATGATCCTCCGTGATATTGAGCAGGACCGAACATCGGGGCCGAAACACATCGATCCCCTCTAATTGAAAACTTGAAACCTCAACCACCAGGATCTCCCATTGCTCTCCGCCCTCTGCGAAGAGGATCAAGGGATCTCCCACATTGCCTCCGACTCCAACTTTCTTCCCTTCTTCCTTTAACATGTCGCCGATGAGAAGGGTTGTGGTCGTCTTGCCATTGGTGCCTGTGATCGCAATGATGGGGATGCGGATGAATTGGTAAGCCAGCTCCATTTCGCTGATCACCTGCACTCCCTTGTCCAGCGCCTTCCGAATGGGTTCGAGGGCTGGATCAACCCCCGGACTCAGGATGATCAGGTCCTGCTTGAGAAACTGACTCACCGTATGCCCTCCCCACTCCAACGAGATGGACATCTCTCCTAACTCCGAAGCAACCTCCTTCATCTCTGCTTCGAGCTTCGATTCTGAAGCGCTGACGATCGCCCCTTTCTTCTTGAGAAATTTGACCGTCGCCAGCCCTGTTCTCGCTAAACCCACCACCAATACCTTTTTGCCGTGAAGATCCATAACGAGTTTTGAGTTTTGAGTTATGAGTTATGAGTTTATAATTCTTAATTCTCCACTCTTCACTCTAAATTTCGCATCATCTCAGCTTCAATGTGCCGATGGCGATCAGTCCCAGGATGATGCCGATGATCCAGAATCGGACGATGATCTTCGGCTCGGCCCACCCCTTCAATTCAAAATGGTGATGGATGGGCGCCATCCGGAACACCCTCTTCTTTCGCAACTTATACGAGATGACCTGAATGATGACCGAAAGCGTCTCGGCCACAAAAATCCCGCCCACGATCACCAAAAGAAACTCCTGTTTCGTGACCACGGCGATCGTTCCCAGGGCCGCTCCTAAAGCCAGCGAGCCGACATCTCCCATAAAGACCTGAGCGGGATAGGTATTGAACCAGAGAAACCCCAGGCCGGACCCGAGCAGGGCTCCGCATAAGATCGTCAGCTCGCCGCTCCCCTTCACAAAGGGGATCTGAAGATAACTGGCAAACTGGTAATGACCGGCTAAATAGCAGAAGAGGATGAAGGTGCCGCTGGCAATCAATACCGGTCCGATCGCCAATCCATCCAGCCCATCGGTCAGGTTGACGGCATTGGCCGTGCCCACGATGACGAACATTCCGAAGAGAATGTACCATCTTCCGAGGTCCGGCATCACCCTCTTGAAGAAGGGAAAGATCAGTCTCGAATCGTGGTCAATGGTGTTGAACAGAACCCAGCTGGCCACAAGACCCATGGCCACCTGGATGGGAAATTTATATCGCGCCTTAATGCCCATGCCATTCTTATCCCTGACCTTCTTGTAATCATCGAGAAATCCGAGCGCGCCGAATCCCAGAGTGGTCAACAGCACAATCCAGATATATCGATTGGTCAGGTCAGCCCAGAAAAGGGTCGGGACAAGAAGCGCCATCAGGATCAGGCTTCCTCCCATCGTGGGCGTCCCGTTCTTGGAGAGATGCCTCGATGGGACATCCTCTCTTACCACCTGTTTGATCTGAAACGTCCGCAACTTCTCGATGATCCAGGGGCCGATCACAAAACTGATGAGCAGCGCGGTCAGAATGGCGTAGACCGTCCGGATGGTGATGTAACGGAAGACATTGAAAAAGGAGATCAGCTCATGAAGCGGATAGAGCAGATGATAGAGCATCTCTTTCCTCTCTCCTTTCTTTCAAGCCCTCAACCACTTTTTCCATTGCCATCCCTCTCGAACCTTTGACCAGGACCCAATCCCCTTCCCTTGCCAACGCTCTCACGATCGAAGCGGCTTCGGAATGGCTCTCCGCCACTCTTGCCTTTTCATGATCCAAACCTTCCCGGATGGCCGACTCCACAACGACAGGGGCTTCTTCCCCTATGGCCAGCAATAGGTCGATCGAGAGCCCTGCAACCTTCTGTCCCAATTGGCAATGGGCCTCAACCGTGAATTCTCCCAACTCCAGCATATCTCCTAACACCGCAACGGCCCTGCCCTTTCCTTTTACTTCCGAAAGGGTCCGGAGGGCTTGATCCATCGAATCCGGATTGGCATTATAGGCATCGTTGATCAGGGTTATTCCGCTTCCAAGGGAGAGAATTTCCATCCTCATGGAAAAGGGCCGGAATTGTTCCAGAGCTTCTATCGCTCTCTCCAGTGCAATGCCGAAGAGGCTTGCGGTCGTAATCGCCGACAGGGCGTTGTAAACGAAATGCTTCCCAAGTAAGGGAAGATGGACCTCTGTCTCCTCCCCTTCCAGGATGACAATAAAAGAAGTTCCCTCTCTCCCTTTGATTCGTATCTCCCTCGCCATCACATCAGCAGGCTGATCGATTCCAAAAGTGATCTTCTGACCCGGAAACTCCTCTCCGAGATCAACCACCCTGGGGTCATCCTGATTGATGATGATCGACCCATCCCTTTTCATCCTCCGGAAGAGCGCCCCCTTTTCCTCCTTGATCCTCTCCAGGCTTCCTACCCCTTCGAGGTGAGCCCTCTGGATATTGGTGATCAGTCCCACATCAGGCTCTGCAATCTCCGTGAGCCTTCTGATTTCGCCCGGCACATTCATCCCCATCTCAACGACGACAACCCTCTCCTCTTCCGTCAGGTTGAGAAGGGTGAGAGGAAGTCCGATCAGATTGTTCAAATTTCCCTTCGTTTTGAGAATGGGAAAAGTGGTCTCAAGGCAAGCTGAAATCATCTCCTTCGTCGTGGTCTTTCCATTGCTTCCTGTCAGGGCAACCACCGGCACACCAAACTTGCGCCTTCGATCCCGGGCAATATCTCCAAGGGCATACAGCGTATCCTTTACAAGGATCACCGGTCTGGTCTCGCAACCATTCCATCGGATATCTCCGGCCCTATTCTCTTCGATCACTACCCCCCCTGCTTTCTTCTCAAGGGCTTCGATGGCATAATGGTGGCCATCGAACCGATTCCCTTTCAAAGCGATGAAGAGCGCTCCCTCGGCTATACTTCTCGAATCCGTTGAGATGGCGTGGAAAACGACATCCTCCCTTCCCTGTAGGAGTTTTCCGCCTGTGGCTTTCAAAATCTCTCCGAGATAAAACGTCACACTCCCTCCAGCGCCTTTCTTGCTTCAACCCGGTCATCGAACGGGAACTTCTTCTTTCCAACGATCTGGTAATCCTCGTGGCCTTTGCCTGCGATCAAGACGATGTCTTCAGGCCGGGCCAACGCAATAGCCATCCGGATGGCTTCCCTCCGATCAGGAACCTTTAAGTAGCCCTTCTTTGATCTCCACGCCTCCATTTTGTTTTGATGCCATTCTTCGAGAGAAAGGGCCTGAAACCCTTTTTCCACTTCTTCGATGATGGAAAGAGGGTCTTCTGTCCTCGGATTGTCCGATGTGAGCACCACCAGATCGCTATACCTCCCCGCCGCCTCTCCCATCAGTGGCCGCTTCGTCCGGTCGCGGTCGCCTCCGCAGCCAAAGACGGTGACGATCTTTCCGCAATTCTGTGATGAATAGGCCAGCGTGTCTCTCAGACCCGATAAAACCCTTTCCAGGGCATCGCGGGTATGGGCATAGTCCACAATGACATGAATGGATTTCCGGTTTGCCACCTTTTCAAACCTTCCTGAAACGCCCTCCACGTCTTCCACTCCCTCTTTCAGAATTTCCAGGGGAAAGCCCATTCCGAATCCCGTTGTGACTGCCGCCAGGATATTGTAGAGATTGATTCGTCCGATCAACTTCGAACGAAGTGAGAATCGACCTTTTGGAGTTCTGATCTGACAGGAGATGCCTTCAAAAGTGAGATTGACTTTTGTCGCTGAAAAATCGCAGGAGCTTCCCATGCCATAACGAAGGATGGGAAGATCGACTCCTCTGACGATCTCCTCTCCTCTCGGATCGTCCGCGTTGGTCACGGCAAACCGTCCTGTCTTCCGGCTCTTCATCAACAATTCGAAGAAGAGCTTCCTTTTGCTTTCAAAATATCGTTCCAGGGTCTGATGGTAGTCTAAGTGGTCAGAGGTGAAGTTCGTAAAGATGGCTCCGTCGAACTGGCATCCGAAGACACGATCGAGGTCAAGGCCATGGGAGGAGACCTCCATGATCACATGCGAGATCCCCTCCCCTGACATTTCTCCCAAAATTCTCTGGAGATCGAGGGATTCGGGCGTGGTGTTTAAGGCCGGAACGACCTTCTGGCCATACCGGTAATTGATCGTTCCGATCACGCCCACTGCGTACCCCACTTTTTTCAATATCGATTCGAGGAGAAAGGTCGTGGTTGTCTTCCCATTCGTGCCGGTGATGCCGACCAGGCGCATTTTTGCCGAAGGATCGCCATAAAAGTTTGAAGCAACCCTTGCCAGGGCCTGACGGCTGTTTGGAACGAAAATGGCGGTCCTGCCACCCATCTCGGGTCCCTCTTCTAACAGGATGGCCTCCGCTCCTCTTTCCATCGCCTCATCGATGAAACGATGGCCATCCGCCTCCATCCCACGGATGGCCGCAAAGAGAAAGTTCTTGCCGACCTGCCGGGAATGGTAGGCAATCCCCTCAATCTCCTTTTGGGTCTGGCCGACGATCTTCCTGACCTCCACCCCTTCTAACAATTTCATCAGTTCCATATCAAATAGATGTTAAATTTTAGCTTATTGAAAAGGTTCTTTGTCTGTCATTCCCGCTCAGGCGGGAATCCAGATGTCGTCTCTGCCCCTGCTTCCGCAGGGGTAAACTTGTCCCCGCGAAAGCGGGAGCAGGGAACCAGAAACATATAAAACTGGATTCCTGTTTTCACAGGAATGACTCCTTTTTTTTGATGGCATCTTCATTACATTCGCCACATTCGATGTCATTCGAATGATTCGCATATTATGACGGTGACTCAAACTTCAGATAACAGATCTCTCCTTTATCGATCACAGCCCCTGCCCGTGGAACCTGTTCCACAAGCCTTCCATTTCCGGAAACCTTGATAATCAAACCCCTTCCTTCAATGCGACTCAGCGCGCTTCGCATCGGTAATCCGGCAAGGTCCGGCATCACTACCCTTTCCGAACCCTTCCCCACCTTGACCCCGTCAATCAAAGGCAACATCCGGGACTCCTCTCTCTTCATGGAGAGCTCTGATTCGTTTTTGACGATCATTGTTCCCTTCGGAAGGATGTTGAGATGAGGAAGAACCTTTTCCACAATCGCCCTGAATACGGGCGCCGCCACAACCCCCCCATAAGTCGATTCCTGTGGTTCATCGATCACAACCAGGACAACGATCTTCGGCTCCTCCACAGGGCCAAACCCAATAAATCCGCTGGTGAACTTATCTTCGGAATAGCCGCCCAAAATACTGTCCACCTTCTGGGCAGTGCCTGTCTTTCCAGCCACCTCATAGCCCAGAGGAACCGCCTGTTCTCCGGTCCCGCCCTTCTCCGTGGCCGCCTTGAGTAGTCCGATCACCTTTCTGCTTGTCTCCTTCGAGATGACTCTTCGGACCGCCTCCGGTTGAAACGATTGGATCACCTTTCCCCTCTCGTCCGTGATCCTTTCCACCACCTGAGGTTTCATCAGGACGCCTCCATTGGCAATGGCTGAAAGTGCGGCCGCCATCTGAATGCCTGTGACCGCGATTCCGTGTCCGAATGCAATCGTGTTCAGGGTGACCGGAGGCCAGTATCTCGGATGCTGTAAAATCCCCTTTGCTTCTCCGGGAAGGCCGGCCCGCGTCTTCTCTCCGAATCCGAAGTCGCAGAGGTACCGGTAGAACCGTTCCTTCCCTATCTTTTCTGCCGCCTTCGCCGCTCCGATATTGCTCGACACCTTGATGACCTGATGGAAGGTGAGCCATCCGTGCTTCGAGTGGTCCCGAATCGTCCGGTCATATACGGTGTAGAATCCGTTTTCGCAATAGAAGGAATCCGTGGGTTGAACGACCTTTTCCTCAAGAACCGCCGCGGCTAAAAAGGCTTTAAACATGGACCCCGGCTCGAAGACATCGGAGATCGCCCTGTTTCTCCATGACCTTGGCCGGTATTGGATGAACTGATTCGGATTGAAAAAGGGATGAGAGGCCAGGGCCAGGATCTTTCCGGTCATTGGATCCATCACGATCACCATGCCTCCATTTGCTCCCCATTTCTGAACGGAATGGCTCAACTCGGTCTCAACTACATGCTGGATCTGTTTGTCAATGGTGAGGACGATATTTCGGTAATGTTCCTCCTCCTCGTAAGGACCGCCGCCCGTCATGATCCCCCGGCCCATGGCGTCCCTCTCCGTTATGAGGATATTCTGCTTTCCGTTGAGCAGGACATCGTGTTGGAGTTCGATTCCCTCCAACCCCTTCGAATCGAGGCCGACAAACCCGATGATATGGGCGGCCAGATGGGAATTGGGATAGAATCGCTTATTCTCTCTGAGAAAATGGATCCCGGAGAGATTGAGGGCTTTCACCGCCTCGGCCTCTTTCGGAGAGATTTTTCTCTCGATCCATTCAAAGGACTTCCGGCTTTTCAGCTTCTCTCTCAATTCCTTCTGATCGCCCTGGAAGATGGCAGAGAGCTTCTGAACCGCCTTCTCCACTTCAACGACCTTTTTCGACTCCGCATAGGCCGAATCAACCTCAATGCTGACGGCCAGCTCATTTCCATTCCGGTCATAGATTGTCCCCCGCTTTGGAACCAGCGGGATCTGGCTCGATTGTTGCCGGGCCGCCAGCTTGTAAAGCTGCTCCTTCTTGAGGACCTGGAGCTGGAACATTCTTCCCACGATGAGGACAAAGGAGAAGAAGAGAAAAAATGAGATGAGAATGACTCTGACCTTGAACCAGTTGATGGATTTTCTTTTCATCGGATCACAATCACCTGATCGGGTTTGGGTTTGACCATCTTCAGATCCTCCACGGCGATCTTCTCAATCCGTGCATAGGATTTGAGCGTGGCCACCTCCAAACGCATTCTTTTGTTAGCCTCTGTAAGCGCTTTCCCTTCCTTCACCGCATTGGAGATTTCATATCCGAGTTGGATGACCTGAATTCTTGTCCAGACATAGAAGAGAGAACCTCCAACGAAAAGGAACAGGAGCAAACTGAAGAAGAGGAGAAAGTGGAGATTGATCCCTTTGGCTTTTCTCTTCGGGACCTTCTCAGTCCAGAGAATCCGGTTCTCTTCTCTATTTGAACCCTTTGACACCTCTCTCCTCATATCTTCTCCGCACACCGCAATTTGGCGCTACGGGCACGCGGATTCTTCTTTTGTTCTTCTTCAGAGGGCGTTAAAGGTTTCTTCGTCAGGATGTGCATCACCCCTTCCCTCTCCAATTTCCGGAAAGCCTCTTTAACCATTCGGTCCTCGAGGGAGTGGAAAGAGAGGATGCACATCCGGCCTTCCTTTCTTAAAACCTTCCATCCCGATTCCAACATCTCCTTAAGGTTTTCCAGTTCCTCATTCACCCTGATCCGGAGGGCCTGGAAAGTTCTGGTGGCAGGATCAATCTTTCGCGATTGAAACTTTTTTGGAATGGCGCCATAAACAATCTTGCTCAGCGCCCGGGTGGTCTGAATAGGTTCTCTCTCCCGTTCTGAAACGATCGCCCTCGTAATCCTTCTGGCCCACCGCTCCTCTCCATACTCAAAGAGAATTCTCTCCAGCTCCTCAAGGGGAAGACCGTTGACCAGATCAGCGGCGGTGCAATCCCTACGCTCATCCATCCTCATATCCAACGGCCCCTCTCCTCTGAAACTGAACCCCCTTCCTTCTCTCTCCAACTGAAGGGAGGAGAGGCCGAGGTCCAGCAGAATCCCATCCACGGATTTGATTTCCATCGTCTTCAGGATCTCCGGCAGACAGATGAAGTTTTCTCTGAATATTCTTGCCCGGCCGCCGTAAGGCTTCAATCTCTTTCCGGCCTCATCGATGGCCTTCTGGTCCCACTCCATTCCGATGACCACTCCATCAGGATCGGTTCGTTTTAAAATCTCCTCCGAATGCCCGCCCCCTCCAAGGGTGCCATCCACATAGGTTCGGCCAGGCTCGCATCTCAGCAAATCCATCACTTCCTCAACCATCACTGGAATATGTTTTAATTCCATCAAATTCCATAATTCGTAACACTTTAGTTTTTTGAAAAAGAGGTCCGATCAGGATATCGTCATATCCTAAATCCCCCTCAATCCCCCTTTTTCAAAGGGGGAAGTATTTCTCCTCCCTTTGGCAAAGGGAGGTGGGGAGGGATTTTATGAAGCCTTTTCCAAAGTGCTAAAGTGTTACCACTTTTCCAATATCAAAATTCCAATTGTGTTTGTTTCGGTAATTTAAATTTTGGTCATTTGAGATTGTTTCGTATTGATCCCTTTGGGATGCTTCGCCCGAATTTCGCCTGCCTTCGCCGAAGTGCCTGCCCTCCGCAAGGCTTCTGGAGGCGGGGCTACGCGCAGGCAGGTGCTTCGGATTTCCAATTTTATATTCCCAGATTCGCCAGGGTGTCCCTGATCTGGTCAAATCCCTCCTCAGCCTGCTGCGCTACCTCCTGCCAGTGCTCTTTAGCAAATATTTCTATGAATCGTCCCTCGCCTACCAGAACCACATCCTTTTTCAGATTTGCATAATCCCTTAAGGTCGGTGGGATCAGAAGCCTTCCATGTGTGTCAATGGCGCAATCGATGGCGCTCGAATAGAAAAACCTCAGAAAGGAACTGGTCTCCTTCCTCAAGATTGAGAAGAATCCCACCTTTTGTTCCACCATTTGATTCCACTCTTCATAAGGGAAGGCCAGAAGACAATGGTCGAAATTAGTGATGACCAATCGATCATCATATTTTTTGTTGAGGATTTCTCTGAATTTTGAAGGAATGCTGATGCGGCCCTTCGAATCTAAGGCATGATCGTATCTTCCACGAAACACCCTCTCACCCCCTCTTTTTTAGAAAACTCTACCACCTTATCCCACTTTTTACCACTTAGCGATTAGAAATATCCTCAAAATTCAAATTTGTCAAGTAGAATTTTATACTTAATCCATTTTTTTTCCCGATTTTTCCGGATTTCACAATATGTGCATTCCATGAGAGCCTCCCATGCCATATTTAGTAAGGATCCTGAAGGATTACCCCAAGATGATGTTAAAAAATCATTTGTACCCGAAATACCTTAAAAGGTGTGAAAAAATCCCCTTTTTAGAATCAGCATTGTTCCGGCCTTCAGGATTGGAGGGATTGTCAAAGTTTTAGGGAGAGATTTATGAAAAGTGGGGGTTTTAGTGGATTCACCCTTTTGGAGTGAGCTACAGAAGCTAACATCTATGCGAGATTAAGTTGTTTTGGGCACAGGTTCTTCCTCTTTCTCGATATTCTCGTCCTCCCCCGGTGAGCGGAATCAAACCCTGTCACTAAGGCAGTGTGGATAGCCAGCGGTCAGCGGAGATCACCCATTGCGTTAACCCTTCGACTCTGAGCTTTTTACAGACACCAGATTGATGGACAACCTGAATGGCATTGGGGACTTTAAGCTTCTTCTGGAAATAAATCAGACTGGGACTCAAACTTAGTTCCGAGACCTTGCACTCAATGAGGAAAAGAGGTTGACCTCTTCGGGAGAAAACAAAATCAACCTCTCTTTTCTCCTTATCCCGAATATAGTTCAGATCCAGTTGAACCTCTCCGGTCGATTTCCATAACCGTATTGCCTTAAGCAAATGGAGGGCAACAAGATTCTCAAAGCGAAATCCCTCATTTTCGATCTCCACCCAATTAGTGAGATAGATTTTCGACTCTTTCCGAAGCGTCCTCGTCAATTTTCCTGTAAATGGACCAACCCTGAAGAGATAGAAGAACTGCTCAAGCACCAATAGCCAATCCCGGATCGTTTCAAAGGCAACCCCCACATCTTCCTTCAGCGCATTTAAAGAAAGGGGGCTTCCCACTCGCTCCGGGATAAGGTGAGAGAGATGTTCCAGTAAAGAGATTTCGCGAATCGCGGTGGCGTCGCGAATATCCTCCCTGATCAAAAGCATTTTATATTCCGAAAGCCAGCGGTTATAAAAAGATGAAGTCCCTCGAACAAAAGGTTCGGGAAACCCGCTAAACCGGAAAAGGTTTTGATATCGCTCATGATCTTCTTTCGTCGAAACAGGAGGATCATTTGATCGTTCGGTGAATTCACTGAAAGGAATCAGCCTCCCCTTGAGTTCTCCGAGGCTTAAAGGTAAAAGGGGTACGCTGAAATAGCGACCAAGCAGGCTATCACCTCCCTTTTTAAAAAGTTCCAACCTTCCGCTTCCTGTAACCAGAAACCTAAATTCCTCTTTGTAATCGTCGTATGCTCCTTTCAAATAATTCTTCCACCGTCTATACTTGTGGATTTCATCAAAGATCAATAGAAAGGGTTTCCCCGGATCCCTGTTCTCCTTTTCAAAAAAGAGCGGGTCGGTCAGAATTTTTTTCTGATGGGCGACATTGTCCCAGTTGAGATAAAGTCCCTGGCCAAACCGCTCCTTATAGTGTTTAGCGAGTGTGGTCTTTCCGACCTGCCTTGGTCCACTTACAAAAGCCATTTTATAATCTTTCTCGATGATCTCGCGGATCACCTCGATAGAGGTTCGTTCAATCATACTACTATTTTAGAGCGTTATCTAAAAAAGTCAAGACTTTTTTAGACTCCAATCGAAAAAAACAACTGCCTTCGGTTATCGTCATTCCGATCCCTGTTTCTTTTCGAGATCTTTTCTAATTTTCCTCTTTCTTTTTTCCATATTACCCTTCTTTCTGGGTATTCTTTCTTTCCCCCAGGTCATATTGTCCCCATCTCATTCCATTTGACATAACGGTTCTCCCTGTCTAAAATGGGTCCATGGTGACCGAAACCATCCGGAAAAGAGTTGAAAAACTGAGGGAAGAGATCGAATACCACAACTATCGCTACTATATTCTCGATCAGCCCGAGATCTCCGATGCCCAGTATGACCGGATGTTGAGAGAACTGGAAAAACTCGAAGAAGAGTTTCCCGAACTCTGTTCCCCTAACTCCCCCACGCAGAGGGTTGGCGCTCCCCCCCTGGAAGCATTTGAAATCGTCCGCCGCACCCTTCCCATGCTCAGCCTTGCAAATGCCTTCGATGAAAACGAAGCAAGGGATTTCGATAAGCGGGTCAAAAAATTTCTTGGGTCTTCTGAAGAAATTGTTTATGTAGCTGAACCGAAGCTTGACGGGTTGGCAGTGGAACTCGTCTATGAAGGGGGCCACTTAATGGTAGGCTCTACCCGCGGGGATGGCGTCAATGGTGAAAACGTCACCCGGAATCTTCGCACGGTCAAGACCATTCCCCTTCAACTCGTTCGGAAAGAGATCCCTGTCCCAGAAAGGCTGGAGATCCGTGGCGAAGTGATCATTCAGATCGAAAAATTTAAAGAATTGAATCGAAAGCGCGAGGAGATGGGAGAGATCCCCTTTGCCAATCCGAGAAATGCGGCGGCTGGATCGGTTCGGCAGCTCGATCCAAAGGTCACCCGCGAGCGCCCGCTTGAGATTTATTGCTACGGCGTTGGTGAAGTGAGAGGCAGAACCTTCAAAACCCACTGTGAGATCCTCCAGACCTTGCCCAAATGGGGATTGAGGACGAATCCCTATTTTCGAAGGTGCCACAATATCGATGAGGTCCTCAATTACTACCACGAGATGAATGAGAAACGAGAAAAACTCCCTTATGAGATTGATGGAATCGTGATCAAGGTTGATCGCATCGACCTTCAAACAAGGTTGGGTGAAATCTCGAGGAGCCCCCGATGGGCTCTGGCGTTCAAATTTGCGCCCAAACAGGAGACGACAAAGGTCCTGAACATCATTGTCCAGGTGGGTAGAACAGGAGCCCTTACGCCTGTGGCAGTGATGGAGCCGGTCAGGGTGGGAGGCGTGGAGGTCAGCCGGGCTACGCTCCACAACCAGGATGAGATCGACAGGCTCGATGTGAGAGTGGGCGATACGGTCACCATTCAGAGGGCAGGTGATGTCATTCCAGAAGTCGTGGAGGTGATCACCTCAAAACGGACGGGGAGAGAAAAGAAGTTCAGGATGCCCTCAACATGCCCGGTCTGTGGAGCCGAGGTGATTAAAGAGGAAGTCATCTATCGCTGTATCGGTCTGGACTGCCCCGCCCAATTGAAAGGCCGGATCAAGCACTTTGCCTCCAAAAGGGCAATGGATATCGACGGATTGGGTGTAAAATTGATCGACCAGTTGGTGGACAAGGGTCTGGTGAAGGATGTGGCTGATCTCTATTACATCAAGAAAGATAATTTGATTGCATTGGAGCGAATGGCTGACAAATCAGGTCAGAACATCATCGACGCCATTGAAAAGAGCAAGACGAAACCTCTGGGGAAATTTCTCTTCGCTCTTGGAATCCTTCATGTCGGCGAAACCACCGCAGAAGACATATCCAGCCATTTCCTCCGCTTGGAAGATTTCTTCCACCTCACTGAAGAAGATTTGAAGGAGGTGGAGGGGGTAGGCCCTGAGGTCTCGGCCAGTGTGGTTCAGTTCTTCAGGGAGAAGAAGAACAGGGAGTCGATCGAACGATTGAAAAGGGCCGGCATAAAACTGATTGAACCGAAGGCAAAGGAGAAAGGGAAGCTGGCGGGTAAAACTTTTGTTTTTACGGGAACTCTCAAGACCTATGGAAGGGATGAGGCTCGAAACTTAGTGGAATCCCTGGGCGGAGTAACCACCTCCAGTGTCTCGAAGAAAGTTGATTTTGTAGTGGTAGGAGAAGACCCCGGCTCCAAAGCCGATAAGGCCAGAGAATTAGGAATCAAGATACTCACCGAAGAAGAATTTAAAAAGATGATCGGTTAGATCGAAAATATAATGTTAGATTGACAGAATTGATACTATGAAATATCAGATTCTAATACCAAATGCCATTGTTCAACGCACTTTCGAAAGCGCTCTTCTACAAAGCTCTCATAGACGATCAACCTTGTTCAGCGATCTTAGAACAGTGTTCAAGAAAGAGTTTGAACAATTATTGTGCGAATGCGGCATAGAGGTATATGGCAACTCATTTCTGGCTGCGACAAATCTAATAGCCAGCAAATCTGTGGAATTTCAACCAATGATTATTTACGGCGAAAAGCACGGTATAGAATTTTGTTCCAAATATGGTCACGACGGTTACAGCCTTGAAGCTCTAAACTATACACATCCGGACTATTGTAAAATGCCTTCGTTACTTCCATTTGCACAAATTAACGGGTTCTCCATTGGGAACATTGCCGTTCTCGTGGCAAATCGTGACTACGAAATTGAAATTCTTACTGAAGGGGCTGTGGAGTTAGTTGGTTATTCTTATTCCATTTCATCAAAAAAGAAAAAATCATTTATAGCATTATTTGGCGTCAGATTCGCCACAGATCTGCTCACCCAAATTATTGAGAAATATCAAATAAAAAACTGTAAGTGTGTTACCTCACAGATCGATGAAGTTCAAGTAATATACCCATATGGTTATCCCGTTTTTTTCATCTGCCGTAACTGTGGACAGTTTTTTATTTGTAGATGTTTCGAGGACTACTTTGATATGTATCATGACATTATCAGGCTTATAAATTACAAAGAAAAGTTGCTGGAGCAAATAAAGAATTTCAAGGTCAGAGATAATCTATGTCATTTATGTACTGGCGAGGTTCCACAATACAAGTACGGTAGTTCTATGTATCATTCAACATTTCTGCAAAGATATTTACCGTATCATACACTGCTCATGAGAAAACGAGTGAAACAGCAAGCTACTGATAACCAACATTATGAGAAAGCAGAGAAGGATACAGAAAACGAGTTAAGAGAGTCTTTGGGTTATCCAAAGATAGGAGAACAGTGGATTTCTGAAACAATGCTATACAAAATCGTCAAAACACTGTATGCACCTAAAGAAGTCATACATCACTATCGAGGAGAAGAATTAGAAGGGTTAGAACTCGACATTTGGATACCAGACCTCAAACTCGGAATAGAATACCAAGGAGAACAGCATTTTAAAGCGATGAACCAGTGGGGAGGGGAAGAAGGTTATAAAAAGCGAATTGCAAATGACATCAGAAAGAAGCAACTTTGTAAGAAATGTGGGTATCATTTGATAGAATTCATTCATGATGAAGAATTAACATCGGAATTAGTTGAAAGAAAATTATCACTTATATTGAAACAGCCAATCTAACAATCAAATCAACCCGACAGGGAATAAGCCCGGTTTGTTTTTAGTCCGGGGTAATTGCCCCGGCGGGTTATTTAGGTCGTTCGGCAATCGAAAATGAATGAATCACGAAACAAACCAAAGGTTTTCCTCTCTCATTCCAAGCGTGACATAACTTTCATGCAACGCATTTACGACGACTTCCGACATTGCCAGATTGAGCCGTGGCTCGACTCCGAGGAAATACGACACGGCCAACCTTGGCTTGATGCAATTTTTGAGGGTGGCATTCCGACATGCAACTGTGTGCTTGTCTATCTCACCCCCAATTCTATTGAATCGGCCTTGGTGAAAAAGGAAATAGATGCCTCTATCATCAGCAAATTACGCGACAACCATATTGCTTTCCTTCCGTATGTGTCGCATTCTGAACTCCGTGTGAAACTTAGACCTGACATCCAGGCACTCCAGACGCCTGAATGGAATGAGGCTAATTATCATAGTCTGCTCCCACGAGTCGTCGCAGAGGTTTGGCGGAGTTTTATGGAGCGCACGGTTCTGGCCGCGACAAGCGCGGAGAAAGTAAGGAGACTCGAAGCCGAACTTGAGGTGGGCCGCCTTAAAAGCCAACAAGCTGGACCATTTGCTGAGGGCGAGGACCGAGACTTCCGTTACATATGGAATGCACTCGATCGTTGGGAGCCTGTCATCTTCCAAGAACTTCAGGACAAGACGGGTTATAAGATGCCTGTTCGGGAATTGACGGTGGTGGTCCGTCAAAGAAGCATTTTGCCATTCTTGGCGGGTCCTAACGATTTCGAGCACAATGAGAGATCTATCTCTCACATTCTCCGTGAACATGTCCAGCCTTCGCTCCTCATGAAGGAGAGTCCAGTTGACAACACAAGCATTCACCTTGCGCGTTGCCCTGACTTAACCCAAGAATTCCTCATGTTTGGACTCATCGAGCGGCGCGAAAGACCACAGCGCCAGGTAGGGGAAAGACGCCTTTCAACTTGGCTTTCGTTCGAACCAAAGCTTTACACATTAGTTTACACACAGAAAATGGAGCGTTTCAAATACTGGCTCGCTTTCAATGGATTATTGCCGAAGGAAATTGAATGGTCTAAGGAAAGTGAATGGTCTGCCGAACAACCGGCTGAACCCAACAAGTGAAAGGCATCGCCTTTCACTTCCGGGTTAGCCGTAGACGTTACAGAGGAACACATACATCCACATAGGAAGGCACACGATATGGGGTGTTCATTGAATGGTGGGCTGGCTTGGGCTGGAAAATTAGGTTTTTGGCCCCTCTCTTCGCTATTGTGACTCCTATTTTTCGGTAGTGTCTTCTGGCCATGCGGATAGGCAGGTGACAACATTGTCTTGCTTTTTAGTGGCTTGTAAGCGACTCCAAAACGGGGTATAAGGTGGTACCAACAAAATGAACACACCAGTCAAATTACGATCTAATGGTCCTGTGGAAAACGGTCACGAGCGCGGCAAACGGTTAGAAACAGGACATCAGTTCAACAACCGACGGCTGATCGGGCGTGCGAGCGACCGCCGTAGCAAAATGATTGCTTTTGGTTATTACGGTGGGAAGTTTTCCCACCTGGATTTCCTCTTGCCGTTACTGCCGACTACCTTTACTCATTTCTGCGAACCTTTCGGCGGCTCCGCGGCCGTCCTGATCAACCGCCCGCCCGCGCCTGTTGAAACCTATAACGATTTAGATTCTGAAGTGGTGAATTTCTTCCACTGTTTGCGCGATCACGGCGACGAGCTTATTCGGCTCATCAGTTTGACTCCTTTCTCACGCCAAGAGCTCGTGAAAGCGTGCCGCCCTGAGCCAGATCTCTCGGCGATTGAGCGTGCGCGCCGTTTTTTCGTTCGCGCACGCCAGACACGAACTGGATTGGCACAAACGAGCTCGGAGGGCCGTTGGGCTCATTGTGTCTTGACTTCACGTGCCTGTATGGCCGGGGCTGTCTCACGTTGGTTAGGCAGCGTAGAAGGTCTACCCCAAATTGTCCAGCGGCTACAGCGCGTTCAGATCGAGAACGCCCCCGCAATCGAAGTAATTCGTCGCTATGATTCCCAATCAACGCTCTTCTACTGCGACCCGCCGTATCCTCACGAGGCCCGTGGTGACAGTAAGGCCTATAGCTA
>JAGXTA010000111.1 GCA_018333535.1 Deltaproteobacteria bacterium
AGTATCGTTCAAAAGGTGAGGCATAAATGTTTTGACAGCCGAGCAAACTAAACGGTCCCTTTAGAAAACCTCCAAAATCTCCCCTCTCCTCGTGGGAGGGGATTAAGGGGAGGGGGGAAGTGGCTGAAATTATTAATAAAGTTTGTAACATTCTCACCCCCACCCTCACCCTCCCCCATCGAAGGGGGAGAGGAATTTGCTTGGGACCGGAGTTGCTTTGAGTGGTTTATTGAAATGCCTCACCTTTTGAACGTTACCAAGAGATTCGATCTAATCGTCGCCAACATTGATTTCCGGAGTCTAAGGCGGACACGAAATGCTTTGCTCAGCCATCTTAAACAACCTGGTTTGCTCATCCTCTCCGGGATACTGGATAAAGAGAAAGAGAGTCTTCGTCATCACTATGTTGAAACCGGGATGCTTCAATGGGTCGAGACTACTCGGCAGGGAGAATGGGTCTGCCTCACATTCTTAAAAAAATAAGAGGGCGGAAAGATGCGAAGGTTCTATGTTCCGGTCCTTCATGTTGAAAAGGATCTGTTAAAAATCAGCGGCCAAGAGGCGAGGCATATCCAGAGGGTACTCCGCCTCAGAACAGGAGACGGGATCGTTGTTTTTGATGGCTCCGGAAGGGAATATGAGGGAGTGATTGTCGGTGAAGAACCGACTGCTGTGGTGATTAAAGTCAGAACCATTTTTTCTTCAAAAGAGGAATCTCCCATAGAAATTGTCCTAGCGCAGAGCCTTCTCAAGGGAGAAAAGATGGACTATCTGATACAAAAAGCCACGGAGCTGGGAGTTAGGAAGATCATTCCGTTTTTTTCTTCCCGATCCGTTCCTCGTCCGGACCGGTCGAAGACGCTGGAGAGGCACCAACGCTTAGAGAGGATCGCAGTCGAGGCCTCCAAGCAATGTGGAAGAGGAATGATCACAAGGATTGAGCCTCTCTGTGATTACTCCGAAATGCTTTCGCTGGCTTCCCGTGAATCCTTAAGGATCGTCCTCGATGAGAGGGAGGGAAGAAGGTTGAAAGAAGTCTTAAGTGATTCTGGAGTTAAGAGAAGAATTTTTTTTGTGGTTGGGCCCGAGGGTGGTTTGAGTCAGCAGGAGATTGATGAATCAAAAAGGGAAGGGTTTGTTCCTGTCTTCATGGGCGAAAGAGTATTGAGGGCCGAGACAGTAAGTCTCTGTTTGCTCAGCATTCTTCAATATGAATGGGGGGATATTGGATAAAAAAGGGGCAATCCCCACATGGGAATTGCCCCTTTCAGAAAGGAGGGGTATGAAGGCCTGCCCACCCTCTGCCCACAACGGGCAGGGGCAGACAGGGAGGTGTTAGGCAGCTTTTTTTTCTGAATTATCGACGAATTCTTTATATGTTTTACATTCACACAAGAGTTTACATTTCCTCCGGCATACCTCAATGTGAATTTTAGGACTCCCTTTTCTCTTGTCACAGATCAGATAGCTCATACCTTAAAATCTCCCTTCCGGCTAAAATAGGTTAAATCTATATATTGAATAGATGACATTTTAGAACACAAAATATAGAAATGTCAAGAAAAAAATTCATAAACCCATAAAAATAATTATCAATGATTTCAGTGGATTATAAAACCAAAGAAAGGTAAAACCAGAAGTTTTTAAATCATCTTAAAGAAATTATAGCTTTTTCTTTGTATGTAGACAAAAAGTGGGGTCGGTGGCCATTTTTTGAAGGGACCATTTTCTTATGGATTGGGAGGGGGGGAATGCGGTTTTTCTTCAATGGCAATACCCAGTCTTTCTACGCCTGAATTGTTGGCAACATCAAGGACCTGGACGACCCGGTCAAAGACAACGCTCTTGTCCGCCCTCACAATGACAGGTCTTGCCTTATTGAAGGCCATGAGGGTCTCCAGTTCCTTTTTCAATTCCCTGAGATTGGTGGGTTTGCTCATCAGGAAAACTTCATTTCGGCTGTTAATGTTGACGATGACGGGCTCTTTCTGGTCAGGAGGCGTTTTAATGTCCGCCTGTGGAAGTTTGACGATGATTTTGGATTCCCTCATCGGGTTGAAGGTATAGATTAAACTGAAAGCTGTGAAGAAGAAGATGAAGATGTTGAGGATGATGTCGGTGAAGGCAAGGGATTCCAAACTGACCCTGAACTCTCGACGGGCTTTAATTTTCATCGAACGCCTCCCTCCCGGGCTTGGGAAAGAAGATCGAGGAGCTCGTTTCCGTAATAGGTCATTTCCTGGGCATGGCTCTTGATCTTTCCCATGATGAGATGATAGATGATGAAACCAGGGATGGCGACCGAAAGGCCGGCGGCCGTGGTGATCATCGCCTGGTAGATGCCTGCGGCTAAGGCGTTGACCGTGATATTGGTGCCCATCTGTTCCCAGGTCATGAAGGCATTGATCAGACCAATGATGGTTCCCAAAAATCCCATCATTGGCTCTACTCCGACAATGATGATGAGGGCGCCCAGATATCGCTCCAGATACTGGATCTGTTCGTCCCCCTCCCGCTCCATCATTGCCTCGACCTCATCACGGCGGAGGTGGCGATTGAGGATCCCAAGCTTAAAGACATTGGCTATGGGATGCCTCACCATGGCACACCGTTCCAGCGCTTTTTGGGGCTGTCCTTTTTCGAGATAGTGGAAGACCTCACGGGTGAAGCGCGGGATGTTGAGGCGGATCCTCCAGAGGGTCCACAATCTTTCGAGGATGATGGCAAGGGCAATGACCGACCCGAGGATGATGGGGATCATGATGGCCCCGCCTTTTAAGATGAGTGAAACGAACATGATGTACCTCCTCGCCTGCCCGAGGCAGGCAGGGATGAAAAAATAGGGCAATCGAAATTGCCCTGATGTGATAGCAAAGTGCCGGGTCGCGGAATCGAACCACGGACACGAGGATTTTCAGTCCTCTGCTCTACCGACTGAGCTAACCCGGCATCCAAAGTTAACCCATTTATATTACAACCTCTCCCATGTGTCAAGTACCAGAAATGGCTTCTACTAATAAAGGGATCCATTCTTCTCAAAAGATTAAATAATTTTGTATTCTTGTATATCTAAAAACCAGTGCTTCCAAAAACCCTCTTTAAGAATAGTCTGGCTTTTTGTTATTTCAATCCTCTTTTTATAGATCGGGCCATCGATGACGAATGTGTGAAACTCCCCATTCTCGCCACAAGGACAGATATTTTTTCTTTTAAGTTCTTCTAAGAAATTTGTAACACTTTAGCTCTTTGAAAAAAGCTCTTTGACAACCGAATAAAGAAAAAGCTGGCGTCAGATTCAACAATGTTGTATAACGTTCTCCAGGAGCAAGGAGAGCGTTATGGAGTCAGTCGTCTTCCGGTACCGGTGCCGGGATATTGAGCCTCAAGACATTTGCTTCATCCAGAGGACGATTTCTCAATTCTACGGGAAAGGGAGGTCCCATATCTCCAGAGCTTTATGCAAAGCCTGGGGATG
>JAGXTA010000112.1 GCA_018333535.1 Deltaproteobacteria bacterium
CACGTGCTTCAACCTGGCTCGGATGATCACGATTCTTGGCGTATCGGGGTTAATCGAAAAACTGATGACTCTTAGAGCCCCCGTCTTGGGATAATATCCCGAACATGCAGCCGTGTTGGGTGAAAAAGAAGAGAAAAAGCTTTGTCAGTGGGGCTGCTACGACCGTCTATCTCTATTCAGTTTTCAAAGAACGTTTTATATCGTGATTAGATCAAGTTTGACTTAATCAACCCTCATGCCCTCCCCATTGTGACACAGTCTCTGACGGGGGAGGGTGGGGGTGGGGGTGTGCATGGGAAAAACTTTGATAAACATTTTACTATTCATTATCTTAACCTCTGTCTCCGCTTTGGCCAATGGTGAGCATCTCAAAACTCTGAAACAGGAGACCGATCCAAAGGCGTTTAAGATCTTAAAAGAGAAATCAATTGACCCAAAAACAGGACTGCTTGAGACACTCGATCCGCACCATTTCAAAGGAAAGGCAAGGCAGGCCTATCAGATTGCCAAAGATATACCTGAGGTGCTGGCCCAGGTGCCCTGTTTCTGTGATTGTGATGTCTTTGGCCATGAGAATCTTCTGGACTGCTTCATTGATCAGCACGGTGCAGGGTGAGGAATCTGCCAGGAGGAGGCCCTCCTGACCAAAAAACTCTATGATAAGAAGACTCCCATCGATAAGATCCGGGAGGAGATCATAATAAAATTCAAGAAGTAACTCAGTCCTTCGAAGCTGATTTTACTGATCAG
Source organism: Deltaproteobacteria bacterium (assembly GCA_018333535.1). Classification (GTDB taxonomy): domain Bacteria; phylum Desulfobacterota; class BSN033; order BSN033; family UBA1163; genus RBG-16-49-23. Next base: position 751 of record JAGXTA010000112.1, read on the forward strand.
GGCTAAAACTCTGAATTATTAAAAGGGTATCACTTTAGGGCTTTGAAAAAAATATCTAATCCCCCTTCATCCCCCTTTGTCAAAAGGGGGAAATCCTTTCTCCTCCCTTTGGCAAAGGGAGGTGGGGAGGGATTTTATGAAGGCCTTGTCAAAGCGCTAAAGTGTTACTTCAAAGGGGGATTCGGAAATGATCTCGAAAAAAATATCAATTATTGTCCTTAGCCTACTCATCAGCCTCTGGAGCACCGTTGCCTTCTCCATCACTGAAGATGAAAAGAATAATATCGCTGTCTATGAAAAAGCGGCGGATGGGGTCGTCAATGTCACCAGCATTGCGGTGCAGATGGACTTCTTCTTCAATGCCTTTCCGACCCAGGGTTCAGGCTCCGGTTCCATCATCGATGTAAAAGGTCATATCCTGACCAATCACCATGTGGTAGCCAATGCTCAGAAATTAGAAGTGACTCTGGCTGATGGGTCGAAGTGGCCTGCCAAATTGATTGGATCCGATCCGGATAATGACCTGGCCGTGATCAAGATAGAGGTCCCAAAGGAAAATTTGAAGGTTATCCCAATGGGAGATTCAAAGCAATTGAGGATTGGCCAGAAAGTCCTTGCCATTGGGAACCCGTTTGGTTTTCAAAGGACCTTGACCACAGGAGTGATCAGCTCTCTGGGCCGGACTATCCGCTCCGAGGTAGGAACATTGATGGAAGATATCATCCAGACCGATGCTGCAATTAATCCGGGCAATTCCGGCGGACCTCTCCTCAACTCCGATGGTGAAATCATCGGGATCAACAGCGCCATCATCAGTCCCTCCGGCGGAAGCGTGGGCATTGGATTTGCTATCCCGGTCAACACCGCAAAAAAAGTGATTCCGGAACTGATTTCGAAAGGGTATGTTACCTACCCCTGGATAGGGGCCACCATCCAGCCATTGCTGCCGGAAATTGCGAAGTTTATGAAAGTGAGCGTTGAACGGGGAGCCATGATCGCAGAGGTGGCCAAGGGAGGTCCAGCTGAAAGGGCGGGTTTAAAAGGAGGCAGTCAGAGAGTTCAGGTCGGCAATATGATTGTGGTTGTGGGCGGAGATATTGTTGTGAAAGCGGATCAACATGATGTGAAGACACACGATGATTTGATACGATATATTCGTGAAAAGAAACCAAATGATGTCATCACACTTAAAGTTCTTCGAAAAGGGAAATTTGAAGACGTGAAGGTCACCCTCGGCGAGAGACCGAGAAGGAGGTAGTCAGATGGAGAAATTACTTGTTCAATGGGGATGGCGAGATTATGGCATGGGACCGGGCATGATGGAAGGATGGTGGGGAATGGGATGGATCTTTATGATCGTCTTCTGGGGTCTTGTCGTTTTAGGTATCATCTTTCTCATCCGATGGCTTGTGGGGATGTCAAAAACAGCAAAACCTGAAGAGTCCGCCCTCGACGTGTTGAAGAAACGATACGCTCGGGGAGAGATCGATAAAGAAGAATTTGAGCAGAAGAAAAAGGATCTTGTGTAATTTTGCCCTCCGATGAAAGAGCAATTCCATATTCAATGGCATATCACCAACCTTTGCAATCTTCGGTGCCAGCACTGCTATCAGGAAGATTTCTCGAGGGAGAAGGATCTTGATTGGACAGGGCTGAAAAGGGTCTCCGATAACCTCCTCACCACAATAAAAGAATGGGATCAAACAGCCTGCATTCATCTCACCGGTGGAGAACCCCTTCTCAAACCCGAATTATTCCCCCTCCTACGATACCTTGATCAAAACCCTCTAATAGATGAGTTGGGTATCATCACGAATGGTCTTCTCTTTGATCAAGAGGTGGTGGAGAAACTCTCTGTCTTTCCAAAGCTGAAAAAGATCAAGATCTCTCTGGATGGAGCAGATGCAGAGACGAATGACTCAATCCGCCAGGAGGGGGCTTTTAAGAAGGTTGTACAAAATATTCCTTTGATCAGGAAAGAGAGTTCCTTTGAAATCATTCTGATGTTTACTGTGATGAGAAGAAATTTTAGAAACCTTCCCTCTTTCTTTAACCTGTCTCAAGATTTAGACGTCCACGGATTCATCATCGAACGATTTATCCCCTGGGGCAGGGGAAGGGAGAGGATGGATGAGGTTCTGAATAAAGAAGAATGGAGAGAAATGGTAAAAATGCTGTTGGATTTTTTCTCAATTGAAGAGGAGAATCCTTTTCTTCCCTATCAGGCTTTTCAGGTGAGTTTCAATGAGGGGGAACCAGAACTTTTCGGTGCTCCCTGTGTTATTGGTGTAGATGGCCTTTGCATTATGCCGAATGGAGACGTTTTTCCCTGCCGGAGATTTCCCATCCCGATTGGAAATCTTTTGGGAACTCCCTTGACGCAGATATGGGACGAATCAGAAACATTGGAGAAGTTGAGAAAGAAAGAAAACCTGAAAGGAAAATGCGGAAGGTGTCCGATAGCAGATTGCCGGGGTTGCCGTAGCTTAGCCCTTGCCTTAACGGGCGACCCCCTCGCCGAGGATCCCTGCTGCTGGGTATCCAAAAGAGATTTCTGAAAAAGTCCAGAAATCTCTGATTACACCGATTAGAACAGATTACCCAGATTAGAAAGGTATTGATAAACAAATGAAAATCTGTGGAATCTTTTTTTAAATCTGTGAAATCAGAGAGCGCAATTTAATTTTTCAGAGCTCTCCAAAATTTAAGTTGACTTGTCGAGTCAAGATCGAATAAACTTAATAAAAAACAGAAGGAGGTAAGTGAGATGATTCCCAAGATCAAGAAGATCCTTTATTGCACCGACCTCAGCAAAAACTCTTCCTATGCCTTTCTTTTTGCCATCGATATGGCTAAAAAGCATGATGCGAAAATTGTCGTCCTCCATGCCATCGACCCCATTCCCCCTTATGTGGATTTTTATACCGGCCTTACGGATGAGAAGAGGCAGAAACAGCAGGAAGAAATGGTGAAAGATCTTAAGAAGCACCTCCAGGGGTTTTGCAAAAAGGCAGAAACCCACATCGGTCCTCCTTGCACGGAGTTGGTTTCCAACATCCTTGTCCTCAACGCTCATCCTCCTGAAGCCATCCTGAAGGCGGCGGATGAAGAAGATTGCGATATGATCGTGCTTGGAACCCATGGGAAGGGATTTTTAACGCATGCCTTTATCGGGAGCGTTTCGAAAGCGGTCCTTTATCGAACCCGAAAGCCTATCTTTATCATCCCATTGCCGCCCGAAAAAACTTCTTTTGACTGGGATGGCATTTGATCAACCCGATTGTCTTTAAAGAGTTAAAGGAGGTCAGAAGGGGAAGAGGATTCCACTTAGGAGGGGGTTCCCTTCAGGCCGATGGATTCGGCGACCTCCTGCATTCCTTTGATCGTATCGTCGATCAATTCGTCCAGCCCGACGTGAAGCATCTCCGCACCTTTTTCGATGATCGACCGGTCCACGCCAGCAGCAAACCTCTTGTCCTTCCATTTATTCTTTACGGATTTGACCTGGACATCGAGGACACTTTTTGAAGGGCGGATCAAGGCCGTGGTGACGACGAGCCCTGTCAGCTCGTCGATGGTGTATAGATACTTTTCCAGATCGGTTTCCGGCATGACCTCGGAACAGATGCCCCATCCATGGGAGACTGCCGCCCGGATATATTCCTCAGGCCATCCCAGTTCGTTGAGGATCTCCCCAGTTTTTTTGCAATGCTGATCGGGAAACTTTTCGTAGTCGAGATCGTGGATCAAGCCTATGATTCCCCACTTCTCCTGATCCTCCCCCCGTTTCCGCGCGATGTAGCGCATCACCCCCTCGACTGAATAGGCATGCTTTCGAAGGCCATCGCTCTCGTTGTATTGATGAAGAAGTTCCAGGGCTTCCTGCCGGGTTGGTATCTTATCTCCCATTTTTTATTCCTCCTTAATGAGCCTGTTGTACAAAGCCACTTTCCGTGCTTCGACAAGCCTGTCCTAAGCGAACCGTTCACCTTTCGAGAACCTCAGGGCGAACGTTTTTTCCGAATGTCCTGAGCAAAGTCGAAGGAAGGGCTCAGCACGAACGTGAAAAGTCAATGATTTCAACATAAACTCCGTTCACCCTGAGCCTGTCGAAGGGTATTTTTAGCATTTGTGAAACAGGCTCCCATATAATCTTTTTTTACCATTTCATTTCCATACCGGTCAAGTAGTATGAGATTTCTGAAAAAGTCCAGAAATCTCTGATTACATAGATAACAAATTTGTGGGAAATCAACAAAATCTGTGTAATCCTTTTTTTAAAATCTGTGTAATCAAGAGAGCATATAGTCGTTTTTCAGAGCTCTCTATATAAAACATTGACAGGACCTTTCTGTTGGGTTATTCGATTAAAAAGTCCATAAAATTGGAGGAGAGCCGATGCCGAAGATTACCGAGGGTGTCTATTTTATCCCGGGGCAGGACGAGATGATGCCGGATTCGCACACATGTGTCATTGGAAAACCATCTTCAATGGACCTTTCCCTCATCGATCCGGGGCTGGTCGGAAAGGGGAATTATAAAATTGATTCGATCAGAAAACTGGGAATCGAACCGGAAGATATCAAAAGAGTGATCATGACCCATACCCATTTCGATCATATCGGCGCCCTCTCTGAGATTCAGAAGAAAATCCCATGGGCCGAACTGTGGATCCATCAGGCCGAAGGCGATCCATTGGAACAGGGGGATGAAAGAACGGTCTATGGCATGGAGATGTTTCAGCAGGTCTGCCAGATGCAGTATGGAATAAAGAATGGATCCTTCACTTTCAGAGTTAACCGAAAACTTCAAGGAGGAGAGACCCTCAAAATCGGAGGGATGTCGTGGGAAGTGATCCATATCCCAGGACACTCATTAGGCAGTATCGGCCTCTACTATTCACAAGAGAAAGTTCTTATCCCTGGCGATGTCCTCTATGCCGATCATGCGATCGGCCGTTTTGATCTCTTCGGCGCTGATGGAGCGGCGCTCAAGGATTCCTTGAAACGGCTTTCCGAACAGGAGGTAAAAATTCTTCTGCCCGGTCACAATCGGGCTGTGACCAAACTACCGGCCGGCTACATCCTTGAAACCTTAAAACAGTGGGAACCTTATCTGGGTTGAAAGATCGGAGGTGTTAGATGAAAAAAATCGTCTTTACAATTCTGACAGTTCTTTTCATCACGATCAACCTGCCTGCTTATGCGGATCAGGAAGCAAAAGAGATTCTCAAAGCCGTTGTGAAGATACGATCAATCATTCCCAAAGAAGCCCATTCAGCAGGGACGCTGGGAACGGAGCGGGAAGGCAATGGCGTGGTCATCGATTCCAATGGCCATATTCTTACGATCGGCTACCTCATTATCGAAGCGGAGTCCATCGAAGTCACCCCTCCGGAGGGAAAGCCTGTCAGCGCCACCTTTGTAGGGTACGATCATGCCACGGGGTTCGGACTCCTGAAGACAGAAGCCCCCCTCAACGTGAAACCGATGAAGATGGGACAATCGTCAAAGGTAAAGGAAGGGGAGCCTGTTCTGATCGCAGGCTTTGGAGGAGAAGATGCGGTTCAGGCGGCGCGGGTAATCAGCCGGAAGGAATTTACGGGGTACTGGGAATATCTTCTCGAAGAGGCCCTCTATACTGCGCCGGCTTTTGTCAATTATGGAGGATCCGCGCTGATCGACCGGAACGGCCTGCTCGTTGGCATCGGCTCTCTTTTCAGCCAGGTTGTGATCCCGGGATTCGGCACTATTCCCTGTAATATTTCTGTTCCGATCGATCTTCTCCCCCCCATTCTAAATGATCTGATTACGAAGGGCCGTCCCCAAAAAGCTCCAAGGCCCTGGCTCGGCATTAATGCAGAGGAGGGGCAGGGCCGGGTCTTTATCACACGGGTGACGCCGGGAGGTCCGGCTGAAAAGGGAGGCCTGAAACCCGGAGACCTTGTCCTGACCGTTAAAGGAAGAGAGATGAGCGGACTGACCGATTTTTATCGAAAGATTTGGGCGCTGGGCAATGCAGGGGTGGAGGTTCCCCTCGCTATCCTTCAGGGAATCCAGATTCGAGAGATCACCATCCGATCTTCCGACCGTTACCAGTTTCTCACGCTCAAACCGCAGAAGGTCTTATAAAACTTATAAGGCTCTCCTATGATGTTAGGAGAGCGAGAATGGCATGAAGGGTGGCGCTGACCAAAAGGGTCATGCCGCTCTTCTTATGCACCCCGAAAGGCGCCTTGATCCATCGAAGCCCTGTGCTCAACTGGAAGAGGATAAGCAAGAAGTTGAGAATGCCGAGCATCAGAATAATCGATATTCCTCCGATGTTCATTTCAAAAATCCCTCCTTCCTATTCTTGATAGTCTCGTAAAAAGTCAATTGCCGGATATCATTCATGCTTCGATCCCGCGTTTCGCGGGACACGAACGTAATATAAACAGGTTACACCGTTCACCCTGAGCCTGTCGAAGGGAGATGGCGACTTTTTACGAAACCATCATTCCTTTACAGAGATCTTTATGGTTGCCGGTCCCATGCTTCCGTGAATATTGCAATGCGCCTCAGCAGTGACCTCCAGATCTTCAAGGGCTTTTATTGTGATCTCCTTTGTAAAGACCTCTGCCTCAGGTCTCTGGCCTGAAGTAAAATCCCACCGGGCGATCTCCTTCTTGTTAGTGATCACCTGTAACGCCTTGGTGTAGTGAATAAAACTGTTCCCTTTGTGCGTGACGGTCACCCGGATCGTTATCTCCGAGCCTTTTGTAGCGGTCTGGGGAGCCTCAATGGAAGTGGAAGACTTGTTGGCGAGGACAGGTCGGGTATAAAGAGAAATGCCTCCTAATACCATCAGACAGCAAAATCTTCTCCTGTTCATAGAGTGCCTCCTGGTTTGGTTTCCTCTATTATACCATTTTTATCCATCCCCCTTCAAAAAAATGATGACCTAATAATAAAAGGATATTGCTCCGGCGAGGAAGTTATGCAATACTTCATCAGAATCCATACATCTTTTGATTGCTATACAGCCACCTTGAAGGGAGGAACCAATGTTTATCACGGCGAATGGTATCAAGATAAATTATGAGCTTTCCGGGAGAAAAGATGGGGCGGTGGTCATCCTGAGTCACTCCCTCGCGTCCAGTCTGAAGATGTGGGAGCCTCAGATGGAGATGCTAAGGTCACATTTTCAGGTTGTCCGTTACGATACACGGGGCCATGGCCGAAGCGAGACAACGCCAGCCCCTTACACATTGGAACTTTTAGCCGAAGATGCGATCCGTTTGCTCGATGCTTTGAATATTGGGCAGGTCCACTGGGTCGGTCTCTCCATGGGTGGAATGATCGGCCAGGCCATTGCCTTAAATCACCCCCAGCGGCTTAAAATCCTTGCCCTGTGTGATACAGCCTCCACCATCCCACCAGAGGCACAACCGATATGGGATGAGCGGATCGAAGGAGTGCTCCGGAAAGGGATGGAGTCCCAATTAGAGACGACGATGGAGCGCTGGTTCACTCCATCCTTTCTCAGCTTGAACTCTCCAATGTTAACCCTGATTAAAGAGGAATTTTTAGCCACACCGGCAGAAGGTTATATCGGATGTGCAGGAGCGATCCGGCGACTTAATTATCTGAGCCGGCTCAGTGAGATCAATCTCCCAACTTTCATCATAGTGGGTGAGGATGATCCCGCAACGCCTGTTTCGGCCTCCAAGGCCATTCATGAACACATTAAAAATTCAAAGCTGGTCATCCTTCCATCCACACGCCACCTCTCCAATGTGGAACAGGCAGAGGCGTTCAATACCCACCTGTTAAGGTTTTTAAAAGAGGTTTAATCCCCCTAAGGAACTTATGAACGACGGAGGGCGCCGTGGACTCCGAGGAGGATGAACAATCCTCCGAGGATTTGCTGCGGGAAGACCTTCTCCCCCATCCAGAGATAGTTAAAGAGGATCGCCCACAAGGGGATGAGGTAGAGATAGACCATGGATCGGGTCACACCCAACTTTTCGATTCCTCCATAGTAAGAGACATGACCGATGATGCCCGGCAGAAAGATGGCATATCCGAGAGCCCACCAGGATGCTGCTCCAACCTGGTTTAAAGCGACGGGTGTTGCCAAAAAGGGGACGGCCAGCCAGAGAACGAGTGAGCCGATCATCATGCAATAGCCCATCAGGCGCAATGGGGAATAGATCTTCAGGAGGGGCTTTGACCATACAGACAAGAAGATGGCCGCACAGAAGGCGGCGATCAAGGAAAGGAGGTCACCTGCGAGGGTATCCGGAGAAAAGTGGAGTCTAACTGTGGGTTTCAGAACGACCAGCATCACACCGAAGAGAGAGATCATCATGAAGAGGTATTGTTTCTTTCTGACGGACTCCTTTTCCACCAGATGGACATAGAGCGCGCCCCAGAGAGGAGTGGTCGACAGGATCAGTGCGGAGTTAGAGGCCGAAGTCAGGTTCAGGCCGACCAACCAGAGGACCTGATAGACCCCGATTCCCAAGAGTCCCACCCAGGCTACCTTCCAAAAATCTTTCTTCTGAATCGAAACTCCCTTTTCCCACTTATAAGTGATTGCGAGGACAAAGAGCCCGCAGAGAGTAAAGCGGATGGCCCCAAAGAGGACTGGTGAGAAATCCTGAAAGGCCGACTTGATGATTCCATAGTTAGCCCCCCAGGTCAACACAACGATGATAAGGAGGAGATGGCCGAGGTTTTGATTTCTTTCAGGCATAGGGGATGATAAAAACAGTCTCCGAATAAAGAAATTCATTTTTAAAATCCCTCCTGACCTCCCTTTACCAAAGGGAGGAATTACCCCTCTTTGGAAAAGAGGGGTAAGGGGAGATTTTCTGATGAATATGTCAATTTTAAGACTTTTTATAAAATTAGGAAGCCAACTTCTTGCAGAGTTCAGCCACACGCTTTCCCAATTTACGTCCATTCTCCGATGCTCTATCATCGGGAGCTCCGACACAAGCCACACCATAGTGACCGGTTGCCTCCATGGGGTCTCCCACGATGATCATTCCATAGATGAGCATACACTGGATGATGGAGATCATGGTCGTTTCTTTTCCACCCGAGAGATCTCCCGAGGTGGCAAAAGCGGCTCCAACCTTATTCTCTATCTTCTTTCGGATCCCCACATATTCATCGAAAATCCGTTTTAAATCCCAGGCCATGGCGCCGAAATAGACCGGAGACCCCGCGATGATGCCGGCCGATTCTAAAAAGTCCTCCTTGGTCACCTCCTGGGTTGATTTCAAAAATGCCTCAACCCCTGATACCGAATTTACTCCCTCTGCAATCCTCTCTGCCAGTTTACGGGTATTGCCTCCTTTGGAATAGTAAAGGATTAGAACTTTCATGGTTTTCCTCCTCATTTTTGTCCACGAATAACACAGCCGAAAGATCTTTGCAAGAAATAGGAAGGGCTTTTCCACCCTTAAAATGCGGTGTGTTCCTATTGGTAAAAAAGTCGACTGAATAGTTGTCTTTATACCTTATTGGGTTCTTCCGGAAGTGGGGTTTTCGCGGTAAATATAGGTAATGGCTTCAAGGAATTATTTCCGCCCCGAAGGAGTAAATAGAACTTTCAAGGTTTTGTCTCTTTCAACAAGGAATCGGCTTCAGTGAGAACGGCGTCAAGGTCATATCCCTTGCCCGCCTCGATCTCCTTTTCGCCACGGGCAAGAAGGCGCAAAAGTTCCAGTTCATGCTGGGAATGCTCATAAGCTTCCATGCTGACCATCACTATTTAGAACCGCAAACTTTTTTAGGAATGACATCTATGAATAGCGTTGGCACAACACCCTAGCGCGAAATCAACATTCATCTTTAGTTGGTGCATCCTGAATTATACGGCGGGGCCTCCAGATTTCTTCGGGTCTTGGTGTTTCCAACTCCACGGGATAGGTGAAAGTTGCCAGCTCACTTCTTTCAAAAGAGAGCCCATATGCTACGGAAAGTCGACGCATCCACCGGGCTTGTCCCGCTTCAAGTTCGAGATCACTAGGAACTGGCATTCCAAGCACATCTGGTGAAATTGCTCGCCGAAACAGCCCCCCTGAAAATGGACGCATAACAGCAACCTTGTAAGGATACTCACAATGCCCGCCCCCGCCGAAGATCACTCTGATCTGATCTAGCTGGCTCTTCACTATGAGTTTCTGCTTAGCCCTGGCAAGTGTTTGTTCGGTACCTCGCATCAACTCCTCATGGATTGCGTTTCTGGCTTCCATCAATGGAGGCTCCACTCCACCACTTTCCTTCCTCTGCCTCCAGGTCTCCAAAGCCTCCCAGTCCGTTCTCCTGAAGGCCGAAGCAGCGCGGCGTTCGATGAAGCTGGATCCCAGTGGCAGTACATTGCCATGAAGATATTGACATCCGCATAAATAATGCAATATAATAGAGACATCCTGAAAGGGGGTGTCTCGATGCGACCTAAAGGATCTCCAGCATTGTTGGAAGAACGTAGACATCGTGTGATTACGTTCCTGAAACAGAGGCTTTCGCTTCATGAGATTGGCCGGCGCATCGGTTGCCATGCGAGCAGCGTGATGCGATGGCGCAACGCCCTGCAATCGGGCGGGCAAAAGGCACTCAAAGCCAAACCGACGCCAGGACGGCCACCCCGACTGACCTTGAAACAGAAAAGACAGCTTGTTCATCTCCTGACCCAAGGAGCCATAGCCCATGGATATCGGACGCAGTTGTGGACCACTCAACGGATTGCCGATCTGATCGAGCGTCGGTTGGGAGTGAGATATCACCGCAATCACGTGGGCAAACTCCTCCACCAGATCGGTTGGAGCCACCAGAAACCAGAACGCCGGGCCGTGGAACGCGATGAGGCGGCTATCGAGGCATGGAAACGATCTGTCTGGCCCCGGGTAAAAAAAACGCCGCAAGGCTGGCAGCCCATCTCGTCTTTATCGACGAATCGGGCTTCCTCTTGATTCCTTCGGTCCAAAAGACCTGGAGCCCTGTGGGGCAAACTCCTATCCTGGTTCATCGGTATTCTCATGATCGGATCTCGGCCATCTCTGGGATCGCCGTCAGCCCGAAATGCTTCCGTTGTACTCTGTACTGTCATCTCTATGAGGACAATATCCATGGTGAAGAAGTGGCGGCGTTCCTACGTCAGCTTCTGCGACAAATAAGGGGCCATCTGATTGTCTTGCTGGACAATGGGAAGATTCATCGTGGCGACCCGGTCCAGGAGCTTCTTGCCTGCACATCTCGTTTGCACTTGGAACCCTTTCCGCCTTATGCCCCAGAATTGAACCCGGATGAGGGCGTATGGAATCATCTTAAACGAAAACTGGCCAATGGCCGTCCGGATACTCAGACCGAGCTAATGGATGTCTTGGCTGATGAAATCTGCCGCCTTGCTTCTTCTCAGTCACTTTTGCAGGGATGCATCCAGCAGTCTGAGCTCCCCCCTTTTTTACCTTAAATGTTGCATTATTTATGAGGCGTTCTATAAGTGAGATGTTCACAATTATCGTCTCGCAAAAAAATAAAAACACTTTGGTCTACTGTCCCAGCCCCAGTATCCGAAAACAAGTAAATTCCAGGACTAGAAACGCGGGAGCGGACAAAACCCTGTACATTGGCGCTAGCCTCGGGGTAGATAAAGCATGCATCCTTAACTGTGAGGTCCTCTTTCTTGCTGATCTTGGTCAGTAACCTTTCGACTTCTGCAACATCGACAACCGGATGCCTGTTGAGATCGTCCATGAGAACCCATGCCTCAAAAAGAACCTGGTTATACAGTCGATTCACCTCTGGACGTTCGGCATCAGCCACAGGGACAGCGAGATTCACCGCAACATAGTCATCCGCACGCATGCCAAAGCTCGGAAGTCGTTGTCTCACCTGTCCCCGGATCTCACCGAAGGCACCAGCCAGGAAATATACAGCACAGTTGCGAACGAATGCGGCCAATTGATTTACGTCCGATTCCCCGAGGGCATTCCGATATGGATCTAGCACAGGATCATGCCACTGACGTAGAGCGACCTTTTCAAGCGCATGCTTCAGGTGATACAGTCCGTTCGCGTGATAGTCGGACCCAGGATTTTCGACGTGGCTGAGTTTTCCATTTCTCATCAATAACACACTTGAGATTAGGAAGGGATGCTCCATGCGTTCAGATCCAGCGGGCAGGTAAACCCACGCCTTGTTGGTAATTACGTCTCGACATACACACTTGGAATACGCAGTCCCAAAATCAAACCCGATCTGGACGAAATACGGCTCGCGCTCCGAACTGCTTTTTCGTCCAACCTCAACCTGTGGCACTGAAACCGTTTTCGCCTGTTGCGGAGGAGAATAGGTAGCTATGTATTTCTCGCTCTTTTTTACAAAGAGCTTTTCCTTAAGTCTCTGAAGAAAACCCTTCCAATTGCTCATGGATTTTTCACTGGTTCTGTGTTGCGGGCGTCCCAATCACCTGGAAGACACCAGCAGCCACGGGCGACTGTTCCATGTCGACCTTGGATTTCTCATTTAGTTCCCGAAGCCGCTGCTCCTTGTTCTCCTTTGCAGTTCGGAGTAAGCCCTCTGCTGGGCGAATCATTCTATCATCGCCCCTTTTTTGTCGTAAGGTCTCCAGGCGCTGCTCGTGTTCAGTGATGCGTCGGTCGAAGATGGCCCGGACACGCTGAGTCTTAATTTGGTAGATAGTATCGTTCTCTCCCTGGAACTCCTCCACTGCTAACGAAAACTGCTCTGCCAAGCTTTCCTCCAATGCATCATGGGCATGGGACAGAGCCTCTCGGTCGCAATCCACATAGTCCCAGTCGCCTCCTTTGCGAAGCAGGTGCTGAATGAAGGCCTCAGATTCTTCCGGTGGATAGTTCGCACAGTCCGCAAGCGACCGCACTCCATAAGCAAGCCTTTCCTTCGCGTAAAGACCCTTCAGCTTCCAACGCTCGATCCTGTAGCAGTAATCACCAGGCTTCAAATCGGGATGGCTGATCCGTACTGCTGACAGGTTAAAAAAACTGTGCGCGCGGTCGTGGTTAACCTTTGTGATCCAGCGGATTAACGGAGAGAGATGGTTGATGAAATAGATGCCGGATCGCTGGTTGAGTGGGAGACGTTGCAGCACCTCCCGGCGGAAGGTAATGCTGAACTCGCGTTGCCGGAGCGGACGCGCACTCAGAGATCGGTCCCCGCCGATGAAATCCCCCAGCGATGAGCGGGCTTCTTGGATCAGCCGGATTCGGAGGCAGCCGTCAAAGGGTGTGTTGTGATTGACTTCACAGCCCTGAAATTCTCGCTCAAAGAAATCGGTGAGATAGTCCTCCAGTTCGTCTGGCTGGAGATATCGGCCTTTCTCCCGGTCCTCCTCGATCTTGTGTTGAACGTAATCAGAAAAGGCGATGAGCACGTCTTCTGATTCTTCGAGCGCCTGGATCTGCAGAAGCCGAGAGTGAATCACGCGCTCGGTTTGCTCCATTAGGTGCAGTTCCTCCCCTGCCGTCAATTCTTTGCTCAGGAGTTCCACGGTCAGCTGTTGCACCTCTCGGCCAATCACGGCTTCGAGGTCTCCGAGACTGTTGGCGAAGCGTTCAAGCTTGGAATGCAGACGATCGTAGAGCCGCTCCTCAATAGTATCCTTGACCTTGAAGTTGACCACGGAGATACGTTTTGCCTGCTGTCCAACGCGGTCGATGCGTCCGATCCGCTGCTCGACTCGCATGGGGTTCCAGGGTAGGTCGTAATTGGCAAGCACCCGGCAGAACTGGAGGTCGATCCCCTCGCTGCCAACCTCGGACGAAAGCAATACCCTGGGGCCACGCGGATCCTTGAACCGGTCGATCTCCTCCCAACGTTGTTCGTTCGGCACGCCGCCGTGGATTACGGTTACGCTAACTCCATCTGACATCAAGCGGCGTCTCAGATAACTAAGCGTGGGGCGGTAGTAAGCGAAGACAATGACCTTCTCGTCAGGCACCACTTCAACGAGCATCCGGCGCAGTTGGTAATACTTGCTGTCATTCTTTTCGAAGTCATAGGCAAGGAGCCGACTAATCTCTGACACGCCAAGCTCCTCTTTTTGGTCCTCGTTGAAGAGATCGTCAAAAACTTCTTCGCCCATAGCCTCATCAAACAGGTCCTGGACTTCCCCAAACCGCCCATCCCGGATCTCTTGCGCCAGCACCGGCAGGCAGCTCGCGGCACGCAATTGCAGGCCCAGTACCTGAAAAACGTGAAAGGGTCGACTGTCCTGGCGGCATCTCCGTCGGACGATTCCAAGGATCGCTTTATAGAGGGACATCTCCTCGGAGGAGTACTCAACACTCAGGACCACTGGGTCCCGCATGGGTCGGTTTTCCTTCACCTGGACTCGCCGGGTTCGGTTCACGTAGCTCCCCAAAAGATTTAGCTTCTCAGCAAGGTCCTGGCATCTTGAAAGCTGCGCTTTGTCATCTGGATTGAGTTGTTCAAGTGTTTCAAGAAACTGCCTGAACAGGGGTGACTGGCTGATGAACCGGCTTGAACCCATCCCGACAACGGCCTGCTTTAGGAGGACCATGTCTATAGGGGTGCGTGCCAAAGCATTTCCTGCCTGTATAGCTGGACGGTTTGCTTGGAGCAATTCCTCGAACATCCCATGTGACTCGAAAAAGCTCTCATCCACAAGGCGGAGCAGACTGTGGAGATCGGTATTACTATTGTTCACCGGCGTAGCAGAGACACAGAGAACCGAGCTGGCAGCAATCGCCAGGCTCGCACCGAGATGGAATGTTGCTGTCCCCGGAGTTCTCATATAGTGAGCTTCATCGAAAATTACCATGTCGAAAGGATCATAGCCCAATGACCAGTGACGCAGCTCGCGCAGGAACGCCGTTTTTTCAGAACCACCAAGTTCCTCCTCTGGATGCTCTTTTAGTAGACGCACCTCGTTTTTTGGAGGACGAAGTCCTGTATAAGTGGCTATTAAGATAAAAGGATGTCCAGGCCCATTGGACTTAAGATCGGAGACTTCGCGCTGCAACTCCACGAAATCGACGATTCGCGCGTCAAACATAAACTTAGTACGAAGTTCCTCCCGCCACTTCTCGGCTAGGATCTTCGGGCACACCACCAGCAGCCTTTGCGCCTGACGGCGAGCCTGCAGTTCCATCCAGATCAGGGCAGCCTCTATTGTTTTGCCAAGACCTACCTCGTCCGCGATAATCAGCCGCTCGGTAGGTGAGTTGATGAACTTTAGGACAGGTTTGAATTGATAGGGATAAAAATCGATCTGTGCCGCTTCCATCGAGTAGATTACCTCATGGAGCGTACCTTTGAGCTTTTCATATGTGATAAGACGCTGAAGATCCCGGACCTTACCAAAATGCCCTCTTCGCAACTGCTCGACCATTGAGCCTGGAGGCGGTATCGCATCCAGAGAAGACAGCGGACGATAACTGGTTCCGCCACCGGGATAAAATAGCTGCACCATAATGTGCGGACCTGCTTTACGCCATTTGCCAGTATATTGGCCTGGCTGGCCGGGATTGTGCCGGTCGATCACCCAATCGCCAGGTGAAAAAGGAATGTCGCACTTGGTAGGATCAGGACACATAATCTCAGCTCAGAATGGATTCGTGATTACTTAGGATTCAGTCCTTTTCTCTAAAAGAAGCCATGTGTCTCCGAGGACAGATTTGGCTCTACAACTGCCAGCTTCATGCATTCACCCATTCTTGTGAAAGCACTTCCGCTTGCTCCAGGACAGTCTGTGTTGCTTTTTCCTGTTTGTCAGGCGGATAACCGTACTTCCTTAAGATTCGTTTCACAATTACGCGGAGCTGAGCGCGCACATTTTCTCGCATGGTCCAATCAATCGTCACATTCTTCCGCACCATTGCAACCAGCTCCCGTGCAATAGTACGAAGGATGTTGTCCCTCAGCACTTTCACCGCACTGTCATTTGTCTCCAGTGCATCATAGAAGGCAAGCTCCTCCTCGGACAAATTTAGCGCTTCGCTCCGTGTGTCCGCCTGCCGCATCTCTTTTGCAAGTGCAATTAATTCCTCTATCACCTGTGCGGCCTCGATCGCCCGGTTTTGGTAACGCCGGATCGCCTGTTCCAGCATCTCGGCGAATGATCGAGCCTGGACTACGTTCTTACGCCCGCGAGCCCTAATCTCTCCAGCAAGGAGCTTTCTGAGAAGCTCTACGGCCAAGTTCCGCTGGGGCATTGAGCGGACCTCAGCAAGGAACTCATCGGAGAGAATCGAAATGTCAGGTCTTTTGAGGCCTGCGGCCGAGAAGATGTCAACAACCCCTTCAGGAGCGACAGCCCGGGATACGATCTGCCGGATCGCGTGATCGAGGTCCTCCTCAGGTTTCATTTCACTTGGTGCTCGTTTTGCCAGTACGGCACGAACAGCCTGGAAGAAGGCTACGTCGTCACGGATGTGTAGAGCTTCTTCATGTGGAACCGCTAAGGCGAACGCCTGGGATAATTCCTGCACCGCCCGTTGGAAGCGTTCCTTTCCTTCTACCTGTGCAAGGATGTGCTCCTGTGCCGGTGGAAGGACTGACACGCGTTCCTCTGGAGAACCGGAAACCCACTTGGACCAGTTAAAGCCGTGGAACAGGCCGCAACAGATTTCATACTTCTCAAGCATGAGCGCAACTGCTTCCTCCTGGTCGATTGCAGTCTTCCCGGTTCCTCCGCTCTCGGTGTAAGTGGCGAGAGCCTGTTTGAGTTCGTGTGCCAACCCGAGATAGTCCACGACAAGCCCGCCAGGCTTATCGTGGAACACACGATTGACACGGGCGATTGCCTGCATCAGGCCGTGCCCACGCATTGGTTTGTCGACATACATCGTGTGCAGTGACGGGGCGTCAAAGCCCGTAAGCCACATGTCGCGCACGATCACCATCTTAAGCGGGTCTTTCGGATCACGAAACCGGTTGGCAAGCATCTCGCGGCGTTGCTTGTTGCGGGCGTGCTGGGCCACTCGCGGGCCTTCCGACGCATTCCCTGTCATGACAATCTTGATTGCTCCTTTGTCGTCGCCTACGTCGTACCATGACGGTTGGAGCTTCACAATCTCATCATGTAAATCCATACAGATACGCCGGCTCATACAGACGACTAAGGCTTTTCCTTCCATTGCCTCAAGCCGCTCTTCGAAGTGCGAGACAATGTCCTGAGCAACAACCTTCAGCCGCTTCTCGGCCCCGACAATTTTCTCAAGCTGTGCCCACTTCGTCTTAAGTTTTTCCTTCCGCTCGATCTCCTCACCCTCGGTGACTTCCTCAAAATCCGGGTCAATTTTTGGCCTCTGGGACTCATCCAGCTCAAGCTTCGCCAGCCTGCCCTCGTAATAGATGGGAACCGTCGCTCCATCGTCTACCGCACGCTGGATATCGTAAATGCTGATATAGTCTCCAAACACTGCCCGGGTATTCTTATCCGTAAACTCAATTGGCGTGCCGGTGAATCCGATAAAGGAGGCTTTCGGCAGCGCATCCCGCATGTGCCGTGCATAGCCGTCAATGAAATCGTACTGACTGCGGTGGGCTTCGTCGGCGATCACGACAATGTTTCGCCTTTCGGAAAGCGCGGGGAGGTGATCGCCTTTTTCCTCGGGGAGAAACTTCTGAATCGTTGTGAAGATGACACCTCCAGCTTCAACACGCAGCTTCTCGCGCAAGTCGGTCCGGCTCTCCGCCTGTGCCGGCGGTTGGCGCAATAGTTCCTGGCATCGCGAGAAGGTCCCAAAGAGTTGATCGTCAAGGTCATTGCGATCTGTGAGAACAACGATGGTCGGGTTCGCCATCTCCGGCTGGCGGATGATGCGGCCAGCATAGAAAGCCATGGTCAGGCTTTTCCCCGATCCCTGCGTATGCCAGACGACGCCAATCCTTCGATCTCCGGGTTTGCCACCGTGTTCAAGCCTTGTTTCATAACCGCCCGGTGGTTCCGCAACCCGACGGGCCTCCTCGCGTAATCGCGCAGCGCGCAGAGTTTCCTCCGCCGCTATTTTTACAGCATGGAACTGATGGTAGCCGGCCAATTTCTTGACGAGCGCACCGCCAGAATCCTCGAATACAATGAAATCGCGAAGCAGATCAAGGAACCGCCGCTTCTCTAAAATCCCTTCCAACACGACCTGCAGCTCGGGCAAGTGGGGATCGGCCAGCGACTCACCTGAGATCGTCCTCCAGGGTTTGAACCACTCCCGGCCTGCCGTAAGCGTGCCTATGCGTGCTTCCATACCATCGGAGACGACAAGCATCTCGTTGAAGCTGAAGAGACCTGGCAACTCACTCATGTAAGTCTGAAGCTGTTGAAAGGCTGTCCAGATGGTGGCGTTCTCGTCGGCAGGGTTCTTGAGTTCGATGAGTGCAAGCGGAAGGCCGTTAATGAATAGCACCACGTCGGGCCGCCGGGTATGTTTGTTTTCGCTAACAGTGAATTGGTTGACGGCAAGCCAGTGGTTGTTGTCAGGGTCCTCGAAATCGACAACGCGAGCTTGTGCGCCCGCTATGGTCCCATCAGGACGTTTGTATTCGACCGTCACCCCATCAATCAGCAAACGATGGAAGGCCCGGTTGCGCGCCTCCAGTGTCGGCCCTTCAGGCCGGATGATCTTGCGGAATGCATCTTCGAGGGCCTCAGCCGGAAGCTGCGGATTGAGGCGTGCGAGCCCCTGACGCAGGCGGTCTCCCAGGAGAACCTGGGAGTAATTACTCCGCTCCGCCCAAAGCTCCCCCGGCGCGATGTCGGGTCCATGCTTGATCATGTAGCCGAGGCGCTCGAGCCAGGCAAGAGCGGCTTCTTCGATAACAGACTCAGAAAAAGGGTTGTCGCTCATTCTTGATCCTCCTCTTCGGTCGCGAGGTTAATTAACCGGCTACCCAAGTCCCGGTAAGCGTCATAATCCACAGCAGAGAGCACCTCACTGACATAATAACTCTGCTCGCCTACATCTACCATCCCATACTTACGGTCAATTGCTCTGTTATACGCTCCGTCAGGTGGAGGTGGAGACGGAGGCGAACTATCGGTAATGGCCTTCCCTAAAAGTAAATTGACATCAACGACATCGAAAAGAACCGAGAAGATCCAAATTGCTGCCTCTCGAATAATCTTCAGTACGTTCTTCTCAGGGGTGCCCTTTTGCCCTCCATGGTATTGCTCATTGCGATGATCGTGCGCCCAGATGATATGGCTTTTTTCAACAGCCCAGGTGAGCCCCCGCGATGCAAGTTCATAATCGAGGAAGTCCAATTTAGCGTGATAATTATTCAGCCATCTTTCGACATCTGCTCTGGGGTAGGTGCGACCGCTACGCTGAATCGGGTTGAGCGTGAGATACGTAGTGATGGCCACATCAATCGCGTTGTCAAAGCTTATCAATGCGATTCGCCGATCAAAGTCCTCCCCCTTATTTAGATGCCCCTCGGCATGTACGAGTAACTCAAAAGGGCCATTCGCCCAAGGCGGCAAAGAATTCATAAATTGGCCTCGGAGATAAAGCGCTCAGCATCCTTCACCCGCAGCTGACCGGAGATGAGTCTGGGCAATAGAGCGTCCCGCAGGGCAGCGAGGGTGTCGTTGTTGACCTTATTTTGGCACAACCGAAGAAGCAGCGCTGACACTATCTTATCAAATTCGTCCATAACTACTCTTGGTGGAATGGGAATCTGGATTGAACGCAGATACGTCACAGGACGTGCGATTGAGGGCACACCGGATGATGAAGTGTTTGCAAGTAGTTTGTGCTGACCTTCGAGGGAGTTGAAATAAAGTGCAATGAAAGCTGGGCTGACCTGCGACAGGTCACAGCGCATAAAGAACTGGCGCTGTGAAATAACGTACCTTTCATAACGAGATGTTTTTGGTATAAAGGCGGCTTGGCCTATGTTTCCCGCATGTGTAAAGATAACATCCCCGCGTTGAACTACCGCGTTGGCTAGCCTCATCGCGTGCTCTTGGGTAATGAAGTTGAAAGTGTTGTCTTCCATAACAAACCCATTCAGGTGTTGTCCACTGATAATTGGAACGCCCTCAGGGACGAAAGTTTCGACCTTGATGGACGACCCGAACGGGCCCATTGCAACCCGTTCCGCCACTTCTTCTATTCTCTTGACAGCCCACCCCGCCGGAATCTCTCCCAACTCTGAATCCTCTAATCTGTCAGGGAAAAGGTCGTAAAGGTGGGCGGGGAGGCCGGGTAGGGTTTGGCCTCTTCCCCAGCGGCTGTTCATCTTAGTCCGAACGGGGTCGAAATCCACAAACCACGACTTAAAAATCGCCCGTGCAATTGCTTCCAGGGTCTCATTCATCCGCCGGTTTAGCTCAATCTTGTCAACCAACGTGCCGAGGATGTGAGCAATAGCGCGTTGTTCGGGGAGGGGCGGCAGTGGAATCTCAATCGTACGCAGATACGTCACCGGCTGAGCGATTGATGGAACGCCGACCTGAGACGTATTAGCAAGGAGCTTGTGCCTACCCTCAGGTGTATTGAAATAGTAAACGACAAACTCAGGTATTGCACGTTGACGGTTACAGCGCATATAGAACTGGCGCTGAGAAATGACATAACGTTCGTATTCCGAGCTTTCTGGAATGTACGAAACCTGTCCAATGTTACCAGCGTGCGTGAAAATAATGTCGCCTTTTTGCACATTAGCGTTCTTAAGGCGATTTGCGTGTTCTGGGCTCAGGAAGTTGAATCCGGATGTCTCATCAAGCCTGAAACCGTGAAGGTGTTGCCCACTAATGACAGGCACGCCCTGCGCTACAAATGTCTCGACTTTAATCGAAGAACCAAACGGCCCCATCGCGACCCTTTCGGCGACTTCATCGATTGTTGCGGTGTCCCACTCACCCGCCATACCTCAACTCCTTCGGTCTTGCCTCGATAGCATTTTTGATCTCGTCCGTTCCGCTGTGTTCACCCATTGCCGACCTCTTTGACCTTTTCCTCGAGGAAACGCTGGATTTGCTCTTTCTTGGGGAGTTCGAGTTGGTACTTGGAGACAAACAGTTTGTTGTCCATCCCTGCAAGGGCGTACTCAACAAGGACATGGTCTTTCTGGGTGCAGAGCAAAAGGCCAACAGGCGGGTTATCGCCATCGCTCATCATGTTTTTGCGGTACCACGTCACGTAGGTGTTAAGCTGGCCGAGGTATTCATGTTTGAATTCATCCACCTTTAATTCAACTAAAACATGACACTTAATAACCCGATGGAAGAAAACCAAATCGACAAAGCCATGGGCTTTACCGATGAGAATACGCTTCTGTCGGGCTTCGAAACAGAATCCGTGGCCCAGCTCCAGGAGAAAGTCTTGAATTTTATCGAGCAGAGCATCTTCGAGATCGGATTCACCCATGACTTCCTTTGATCTGAGCCCCAAAAATTCGAAAATATACGGATCTCGGATCATAAGCTTGTGCTCGGACCTTTCCGCGGTGGATTTGATTAATTCAGCGAGCTTCTTCTTGTTGTGCGAAAGGCCAGACCGCTCGTAATAAAGAGTGGCGATTTGTCTTTTGAGCTCCCGCACCGACCAGTTGCCCCGGATGCATTCAATTTCGTAGAAGGTGCGTTTGAGGGGATCATCAAGATCAACAATAAGTTCGATGTGACTGTAAGAAAGACGTTGGAGAATGGTCTTCGGCGGAATCTCCAATTGTGGGGACACTGTCCCCATTTTTTGAAGGCTCACAGTTTCAATGGGTAACTGTTTCTTCAATTGTGCGGACAGTGCCCCCACAATCCCCGGATATAGCCGATAAAGGCGCATGTAACGATAAAGCTGGCGGCGATTGCAGTTACTGATGTTCAATCGCAAAAGGCGTTTTGCCAGTTCGCTCAAAAGTTTGTCACCATATGTGGCACGATCGGCTCCCCGCAGTTCATATTCGGCGATATAGTAGCCGATCATCCAGTTACGAAGCGTCAGGCTGATGTTGACCGCTTTTCCGGCTTGAGCCGCAAGATGTTCGTGCACATGCCGAATTGCGGCAACCAATTGGCTGAAATTGAGGGCTTTGTTTTTACCTTCCATATCCCAGTTCTTTCAGGTTTGCCCAAATCGCTTGATCAAGTCTGGCTGCCTGTTCGCTTTGTTCCTTAAGTGTGTCAGTGAGCCGGCGCATCTTCTCCTCGAATGGCTCGCCGTCGTCCTCCTGCACCTCCGCGCCCACGTACCGGCCTGGCGTGAGCACGTGGCCGTGCTTACGGATCTCATCGAGCATGGCGCTCTTGCAAAAACCCGGGGTGTCTTCGTATTCACCCGCGGCCTTCTCCCCGCGCCAGGCGTGGTAGGTGTTGGCGATACGGGCGATCTCCTCGGGAGTGAATTCGAGGTGTGTGCGATCGACCATCACACCAAGCTTGCGGGCGTCAACAAAGAGCACCTGGCCGCGACGGTCTCGGAAGCGGGTGTTTTTCTTGTCTCGTGCCAGGAACCAGAGGCAAGCAGGGATTTGTGTTGAGTAGAAAAGCTGTCCGGGCAGCGCCACCATGCAGTCCACGAGATCAGCCTCAATGATACCCTTGCGGATCTCACCCTCGCCCGATTGGTTGGAGGACATAGAGCCGTTGGCGAGCACGAAGCCCGCCAAACCAGAAGGCGCAAGGTGGTGGATCATATGCTGAACCCAGGCAAAGTTAGCATTGCCTGCTGGTGGCACACTATACTTCCAGCGTTTATCCTCACGAAGCCGCTCGCCGCCCCAGTCGCTCACGTTGAAAGGCGGATTGGCGAGAATGTAATCGGCCTTGAGGTCAGGGAAGCGGTCGTTGTGGAAGGTGTCACCGTGGGCAATCTGGCCGTCGATACCGCGGATGGCGAGGTTCATCTTTGCCAGCCGCCAGGTGGTGTAATTAGACTCCTGGCCGTAGATGCTGATGTCTCCGATCCGGCCGCCATGGGCTGCAATGAACTCCTCCGATTGGACGAACATGCCCGAGGAACCGCAACAAGGGTCGTACACCCGTCCTTTGTAGGGCTCGAGCATCTCGACGAGCAGGCGAACAACACAGCGCGGTGTATAGAATTCACCGCCCTTTTTACCCTCAGCGCTTGCGAACTGGGCAAGAAAATATTCGTAAACACGACCGAGCACGTCTTTGGATCGGGCCTCACGGTCTCCTACACGGATATTCGTGATGAGGTCGATGATCTGGCCCAGGCGCTGTTTATCGAGCGCAGGCCGCGCATAGTCCTTGGGCAGCACACCCTTTAACGATGGATTGTCTCGTTCAATACCTGTCATGGCGTCGTCAACGAGTTGACCGATGGTAGATTGTTTGGCCTGAGCCTTGAGGTGGGGCCAGCGAGCTTCGGGTGGCACCCAGAAGATGTTGACAGCCCTATACTCGTCCGGGTCCTCGGGGTCGGCGCCCTGGCTACGTTCGGCCTCAAGCATCGAGTGTTGCTCCTCAAAGGCGTCGGAAATATACTTGAGGAAAATCAGACCGAGCACGACGTGTTTATACTCGGCCGCGTCCATACTGCCGCGGAGAGCATCGGCCATCTGCCAGAGCTGGGCTTCGTAGCCCACGTTAGCGCCGTTATCTTTCGTGCCCATTTTTTGAATCTTTCTTGTTTTTGCCACGTTTCACCTCATCTATTTCAAGGAGAATAGAGCACTGAATGAATGGGCATCAGGTCTACACTACCCACTATCTCCTCGCCCTTCAATTTTTTTGGAGTCCACCTGTTACCTGAATCACCCTCTCAACAAAGATGCTCTAACCTACAAAAAATACAGCGAAAAATCAAGATATTTCCTCTTTACTTTTCTTGATTACTAAGGAGTCCATAATTGATCCCGATTTAATCGGGATCAAAATCTCCCCCTGCCTGTCCGGCAGGCAGGCATTTATTGGAGGCGGAGTCCGTCCCGACTAAATCGGGACGCTACTAAATAAAAGAGGAAGAAATAGAGATTGGGTTTACATCTTGAGATTTCTTTTGTTAGAATGGCGTGAGTTAAATGCCTCGGAGTAGTCGCAACCTTCAGGTTGCGTAATGTTAGCGCAGGCTAAAGCCTGCGGCTACCAGGTTAAATTCATCGATGAAAATTAGATCGAGAGGGAAAAGGAGGGAGAGATGGGAACGACAAAGGGAAAGGTTCTGGTGACGGGGGCGAGCAGTGGGATTGGTAGGGAGACGGCCATCAGACTGGCTAAAGAGGGTTTTCAGGTGATTGCGGCGGCACGGAGAAAAGAACGCCTCGATGAACTCGCAAAGCAGAATCCGAATATCGTTCCAAAGCCGGTGGACCTTTCTGATTCACAGGCTCTGGATGATTTCTCCAGGGAACTGCTCAATCTTTCAGAGCCTGTGACCGTCCTCATCAATAATGCGGGATTCAGCCTCCGGGGAGCCCTCGAGGATGTTTCGCTCTCTGCGGTGAAGAGCCTCTTTGAGGTCAATCTCTTTGCCCTCATTAAGATCACCCAGGCCTGTCTTCCGGGGATGCGTCGCCTGAGGAAAGGAACGATCGTCAATCTTAGCTCCATCGTGGGAAAGTTTCCTTTTCCCACGAGCGGCCCTTATTCTGCCACCAAACATGCGGTGGAGGCGATCACCGATGCCCTAAGAATGGAAGTCCGTCCCTTTGGGATTCGAGTGGTGACGATCCGGCCGGGAATGATCGGCACTGAATTCAATGAGACAGCCAATCGATTGACAGGAGATCTCCTCTCGAGAACAGATCCCGATTACAAGCCTGTCTATCAGACCTACGGCGCAGGAATGGGAAAGTTGTTCACGAATGTTTCAATCCCGGGGCCGGAATTGATTGCTGATCTCATTGTCGAAGCTGTGCTCTCCGACTCTCCGGGGGCGGTCTATGCAAAGGGTCCTTTTGTGAAGGAGCTTTTAGGAGAACGGTTGCGGCTTGATGATGAAGGTTTCTATGATCTGATGATGGAGAAAACAGGGTTGAAAGGGTTGAAGGTATAATTGCTAACCTGGGATAACTGGAATCAAATCCCGCCTTGGCGGGAGAGTTGGAAAAATCCGAAATCCGAATATCGAAATCCGAAACAAATTCTAATTTTCAAAATTCAAATTGTTTAAACTTATTTGTTTCAAACATTTAACATTTGGTCATTTGAGATTGTTTCGAATTTCGGATTTCGTGCTTCGAATTTAAGTCCGCTTGTTCGAGAACAACTTTTTGGCCATTTTATTCGTAAGAGACTACGCCTAAATGCCGACGAGGTCTTTAATCTCCGGGCTCTCGAGGAGGGCGGAGGCAGGGCCTTCTTTGATGAGACGGCCGTTTTTAAGCAGGTAGCCGCGATGGGAGATGGAGAGAGTGAGATGGATTTCCTGTTCGACGATGAAAAGGGTAAGCCCGTTCTGATTCATCTTTTTCAGTGTGGCAAAGATCTCTTCGATGAACCGGGGCGCAAGGCCGAGAGAAGGTTCATCCAACATCAATAATTTTGGCCTTCCCATCAACGCCCTTCCGATGGCCAGCATCTGCTGTTCACCGCCGCTCAGTGTTCCTGCTCTCTGATCTTTCCTCTCACTCAATTTGGGAAAGAGGTGATAGACCTTTTCAAGACCTTCTTCCATCACCCCCTTTTCTTTCCTCTTCGTGTAACCGCCTAACAAGAGGTTATCGAGGACAGAGAGGGTGGGAAAGATGTGACGGCCCTGGGGGATATGAATCAAGCCTTTTGATACGATCTGATGGGGGTTGAGATTGGTGATGTCCTCCTCTTCGAAGTAGATTCTTCCCTCGGTCGTTTCAAGGATTCCTGAGAGGGTGAGGAGCAAGGTCGTCTTCCCAGCCCTGTTGGGACCGATGAGGGCAATGACCTCCCCTCTTTCGATTTCAAGGGAGATCTCCTTGAGGGCAGGCAGAGGGCCATAGTGGACGGTCAGTTTTTTGATTTTAAGCATTGGCGTTTATTGGTGTTTAGGCTAAGGTTACAAAGTAATAGTTAAACGGTTATGGGTGACGAAGCTCGTATCGGAGCAGGAAGCTCGAAAAGCGAAGCTCGAACATCCAGCTTCAATATACGAGCTTCGATAACGACAAACGTCATTTTTATTTAGTGATACAAGCATCCTGACCTTTACCTTAACCCAAGCCTTTTATCTCCTTGGAGCATATGCCTCGATTACTCCGGGATCTTTTTTCACCATATCCGGAGGGCCTTCGGCGAGGAGTTCACCATTGTTTAGCACTGCCACTTCATCCGCAATCTCCATCACCATTCCCATATGGTGCTCGATCAGGAAGAGGGTGAGGCCGGCTTCCTTAAGACGGGAGAGCGTTTGGGCAAGTTGCTTTGCCTCGGGGTAAGTCAAACCCGCGGCAGGTTCATCGAGAAGGAGAAGGTCTGGCTTTGCGGCAAGTCCACGGGCGATCTCCAGCCTTCTCTGCTCACCATAGGAGAGCTGAGAGGCGAACCATTTCCATCTTCCGAAGAGTCCTAAAAGTTCGAGGATCTCCTTCGCCTCTTTGATGGCGATCTCTTCGCTTTTTTTGATCTGTGGGAGATAGAGGCCGGAGGAGAGAAACCCTCCTCTTATTCTCGAGTGCATTCCGGTCAGAACATTTTCAACGACCGTCATATTTCCGAATATCTGAAGCGTCTGAAATGTTCTTCCCACTCCGAGCCGGGAGATTTCATAGGTCTGGAGGCCGGTGATGTCCCTTTTCTTAAAGAAGATTTTTCCGGAATCAGGCCTCTCCATGCCGCTGATGAGATGGAAGAGGGTGCTTTTTCCGGCTCCATTGGGGCCCATCAATCCCTTCACCGTTCCCTTTCGCACCTGAAGTGAGATCCGGTTCAATGCCATGACGCCATCATAATGCTTCACGATCTCTTCAACGCTCAGAAACATCAGAGCTCCACCTTTTCCCTTCTCCTCTTTCTCCCCCAGTAACTGATCAGGTAGATCAACCTGATTCTCAAACGGGTTCCGATCCCGTCCGGGAAGAAGATGAGAAGGAGGATTAAAATCACTCCGTAGATGGGGAGGCTGTATTCTTGATAGCGACTGAGTTCGTCAATCAGATAGGTAAGAAAGATGGCTCCCGCAATGGGACCATAGAGATTTCCCATCCCTCCGAGAATGACCATCATGACGATGAGGACGGAGAGGTTGAGGCTGAAGGTCTCGGGATTTGCAGTGGACATCACAGAGGCAAAGAGACTTCCCGCCAACCCGGCAAAGGCCGCACCAATGACAAAGACGCCAAGCTTGATCCGGCTGACATCGATTCCAACGGCAGAGGCTCCATCCTCGCTTGCGGCCACAGCCAAGAAAGCCCGGCCCATTTTCGATCGAATCAGGTTTTTAGAGAAGAGGACCAGCCCCATCAAAACTCCCCAGATGAGATAGTATTGTTTGAGATAGGTGTCGA
The DNA here is from genome assembly GCA_018333535.1 of Deltaproteobacteria bacterium. Classification (GTDB taxonomy): domain Bacteria; phylum Desulfobacterota; class BSN033; order BSN033; family UBA1163; genus RBG-16-49-23. The sequence goes on from JAGXTA010000112.1 coordinate 28,131, forward strand.
AGATGAATCCTGCAAAGGAGAAGAATGGGATGTCGAAGATCCCGATCACACCGCCGGTAAGGCGCGGGGATTCTCTCACCATGACGAGAAAGATTTCGCCAAAGCCCAGCGTGGCCAGGGCTAGAAAATACCCCTTCAATTTCAGGATGGGTCTTCCGATGAGATAGGCAAAGAGAAAGGCTGTAAGGGCCGATGCCCAGAAGGCGAGGAAGGAAGGGAGGCCGTACCGGGTGGTGAGAACGGCCGTGGTATAAGCTCCGATTCCGAAGAAAGCGGCCTGTCCGAGAGAGATCTGTCCGGCATAACCAAGAAAGAGGGTCAGCCCAAGGGCCAGAATCCCATGGATTCCTCCTAGGACCATGATGTGATGAAAATGCGGGTCTGACCAAATCAAAGGAAGCAACAGGATAGTCAGTAAGTAAAAGAGATCCCTCTTTCTGAATCGGTATTCCCTCCTGTAGTGGAGCTGAGGGTCGGGAATGATGAGCGATAGAAGCCACAGGGCTCCGGAATAGAGGAGGTCTCTTCTTCTGAATTCTTTATGAACTTGATCTACCATCGCCGGCTATCGATAAAGGGTGAACCTAAGATTCCTTTCGGTCTGATGTAGAGAATGAGAAGCAGAACGATGAAAGCGATTGCATCCTTATAACCCGAGGGGATGAAAGCCACACTCAAAGACTCCAGCACTCCGAGGGCAAACCCTCCGAGAATGGCGCCGTTATGCTTTCCCCAGCCCCCTAAGACTGCGGCAATAAATCCCTTCAGTCCGATGAGGATTCCGGAATGATAACTGACATAGAAGATGGGCGTGATAAAGATTCCTGCCACGGAGCCGATGCCTGCGCTCACACCGAAGGCAAGAAAGATCATCAGGTTTCTTGAAATCCCCGTGAGATCAGCCCCCAGTGGGTCGGTTGAACTGGCCTCCATCGCCTTTCCAAGCAGGGTGCGGTGGGAAAGAAGATAGAGGGAGAATAGTGTCAGAAAGGCGGCCACCAGGACCCAGAGGCTCTGAGGAGAGACGGAGATATTCCCTATCTCAAAGGGCGCTCTGGCAGAGAAGGGAGGCAGAGCCTTCGGAAGGGTGCCGAAGAGGAGTGCGCTCGCACTGCTCAGAAAGAGAGAGGCTCCAAGAGTGGCCATGAGGAGAATGGGAAGGGAGGCTTTCCTCAGGGGATAGATGACGAGCAGATGCAGAAGAAAACCGATGATGACGACAATCAGAATGGCGAAAAGGGCTGCCAAGGGATAGGGAAGGTGGATCTTATTGAGAAGGAAGAAGGTGATCATTCCCCCTAACATCACAAACTCACCCTGTGCAAAGTTGATGATCTGAGAAGCCCTTGCAATTGTGACAAACCCCAGTCCAACCAGGGCATAGATGGCCCCGAAGGTGATTCCGGTTGAGAGGAGTTGAGGGAGGATTTGAATTATATCCATAGGATTTAGTCTTTAGTCAAGTCGTCTTATCGTCTAATAGTCAAATGGTTATGTCGTCCGTTTCTAAAATAAAAGGGTGGAGCCATTGAGAGACTCCACCCTCTATATTTATCCCTATTCTCTTCTTTCTTCAACCTTTATTCGGCGCCGGGGAGTTGAATCCTTTTGAACCTTCCTCCTTCGATCCGGACAAAGACCATATCCTTTTTACTCAAACCGTCATGCTCCGTCGGGCTGAACTGATAAATTCCGTGCGTGCCCTTGAATCCTTTTGTATTTTCGAAAGCATCTCTGAAGCTGGCGCGGGTCACCTTTCCCTTCACGCGCTTCAATGCATCTTCGATCAGGCCGGTGATGTCATAACCGTAACCGGCGATCTGGTCGGAGGGGGTTCCGTAACGTTCCTTCCAGCGTTTATCAAAGTCGATGTTGACAGGCTTAACAGGATCGTTCGCATCGAGCTGATCAAAGACCACGGGTTTGGCGGCAGGAAACTCCACCCCTTCCATAGCCTCTCCGCCGAGAGCGATGATGAAGCCAAATCCAAAGGCATGGGTTCCGAGCACGGGCGTCTTGATTCCAAGGGCTCGTAAGTTCTTTGTAATGATGGGGCCCGGAGGACCTCCGGTGCAGGCATAAAAGGCATCGACCTTCTCCTTCTGGATGATGGGTTTCATTTTGGTGAGCTGGGGCGTCATGTCGATGTCAATGGGTTTATGGGTTTCCGGCGAAATGATCACCTTGATTCCCTTTGCCTCGCCAAAGCTCTTGAAATTCTCGGCCAGACTCTGGGCCAGAGGCCACGCCCCATGGAAGACCAGGACCTTCTTATATTTTCTGGCTAGAGAAAGATCAACCAGTTTCTGTGAGACGATGATATCGCTCTGGGCGATGTTGAAGGCCCACTGTTGTTTTAAGCCTCGGACCATGGGATTGGATGGACAGATGATGAGATTGGTGATCTTCTCCCTTTCAGCAATGGCCCGGGTTGTGGCCTGGAGGTTATCCTCAAAAGGGCCAACGACCAGGAGGATCTCCTTGTCACGGGTAAACTTGGTCATGTTGGCGGCTGCCCTGCCGACATCGAAGCCGTTATCCTCGAAGACCAGCTCCAGAGGCCGCCCGTTGATGCCGCCCTTGGCATTGATTTTCTCCACTTCCATCACCATGCCATTTTTCAGGGTCTTGGTGATTTCTGCCCAGGGACCGGTCAGCTCAAGGTTGACTCCGATCTTATAGGGTGTCTTGGCTGCATGGCCCGGAGAGATCCAGGTCATGGAAATAAAGGCTAAAAAAATGACCCAATACATTTTTTTCATTGTTTATCCTCCTATGTAGCGCCCCCATTTACTGGGGGCGATTTATGCGTCGGCAATAAATGCCGACGTTACGTCCTCCTACAGATACTTCTGGATCAGGAGTTCGGCGATCTGGACGGCATTGAGCGCAGCGCCCTTCCGGATGTTGTCCGAAACGATCCACATATTGATGCCATTAGGAATAGACTCATCCTCACGAATCCTTCCCACAAAGGTCTCATCCTTTCCAGCGGCATGGATGGCCAGGGGGTATTCGGATTTCTTCGGGTTATCGACGACAACTACCCCCGGAGCCTTAGAAAGGATCTCCCTCACCTCATCCGGCGTCAGTTTCTTCTCGGTCTCAATATTGACCGATTCGGAATGGCTATAGAAGACCGGGACCCTCACTGTAGTGGCGGTGATGCGGATCGAATCGTCTTCCATAATTTTCTTCGTCTCATTGACCATTTTCATCTCTTCCTTGGTGTAACCGTTCTCGAGGAAGACATCGATGTGGGGAAGGCAGTTGAAAGCGATCTGATGAGGATAGACCTCCCGCTTGATCTCCTGCTGGTTATAGATGGCAAGGACCTGGTTCTCCAGTTCCTTGATGGCCCTCTTTCCTGTTCCGGAGACCGACTGATAGGTGGAGACGACGACCCGTTTGATCCGGGCCGCATCATGGATGGGTTTCAGCGCCACAACCATCTGGATGGTCGAACAGTTCGGGTTGGCGATAATATTCTTTTTTGGATACCCGGCGACCGCATGGGCATTGACCTCCGGAACGATCAGGGGAACCTCGGGATCCATGCGGAAGGCGCTGGTATTGTCGATGACCACACAGCCTGCCTTTCCGGCAATGGGTGCAAACTTCTGGCTGACCGACCCTCCGGGAGAGAAGAGTCCGATATCCATTCCGGCAAAGGAGTTTTCGTCCATGACCTCAACGATATACTCCCTTCCTTTGAACTCCAGTTTTGTGCCGGCTCCTCTCGTAGAGGCAAGAAGTTTTAACCGGTCAACCGGAAAATTTCTCTGCGCGAGGATGGAGATCATCTCATTTCCCACGGCACCGGTAGCTCCCGCCACCGCCACATTGTATTTTTCTTTCTTCATAGGTTCCTCCATCTGTTTATAGAAACAGGGATGTTCATTCGAACATCCCTGTTCTTTAGATACCCCATTGTATCAGTGTATTATAAATAGGGGAAAAGAGGGGTGGTTGTCAAGAGGTGAGTTTGGTCTTAAGGAAAGGGCGGTTTTTAAGAATTCTAATTTCTTTTTCTCTTTAGTCCCTTTTTTCGGAGGTGAGGGATGAGGCCGCCGTCTTTTAGAAGTTCCTGCATGAAGGGGGGGATGGGTTTTGCGAAAAACTTGCGATTCTGCGTGAGGTCGAAGATCTCGCCCGTGTTGAGGTCGATTCGAACCCGGTCTCCGTCCTTAATCGCCTCCGAAGCCTCCGGAGATTCGAGGAGGGGGAGACCCAGGTTGAAACTATTGCGGAAAAAGATTCGGGCAAAACTTTTGGCGATGATACAGGAGATGCCTGCGGCCTTCAGGGCAATAGGGGCATGCTCACGAGAAGAGCCGCAGCCAAAGTTTTTTTCAGCAAGTAAAATGTCACCTTCTTTCACCTCCGTTGAAAATTTGGGTCGCTCATCTTCCATCGCGTGCTTGGCCAGTTCCTTTGGATCGGACTGGGTAAGGTAACGGGCGGGGATGATGGCGTCTGTGTCAACATCCGAACCGAATTTCCAGATTCTGCCATTTATTTTCATCGTGACTGCCTCTTATCCGAAAGTTTCTTGAAAAAGATATTTGAAAGTTTTGGATTCCTTGCCAAATCCGAAATTCGAATATCGTCATGCCAAAGGCAGATCCGCCTCTGGCGGAAAACTCGAAACAAATTCGAATATCAAAATTCAAAACTTTTTTGTTTGGAAAATTTGTATTTTGAACATTAGTGCTTGTTTCGGATTTTGTGCTTCGAATTTAGGATTTAATCCACAATCTCCTTATTTCCTAAGATCTCTTCTTCACTACCTCCTGAGGATGGCAGATTCTTCCTTTGATGGCACTGGCTGAGGCAACAGCAGGATTGGAAAGATAGACTTCGCTTTCGGCATGGCCCATTCTTCCATGGAAATTGCGATTCGTCGTAGCCAACGCTCTTTCCCCCGCTGCGAGGACACCCATATAGCCTCCGAGGCAGGGGCCGCAGGTGGGTGTGCTGATCGCCGCACCTGCCGAAAGAAATATTTCGAAGAGGCCTTCTTTCAAAGCCTGCCGATAAATCTCCTGAGTTGCCGGGATGATGATGAGCCTCAAAGAGGGAGCGATCTTTTTCCCTTTCAGAATCCTTCCTGCGACTCTTAAGTCGTCGAGATGACCATTCGTGCAGGAACCGATGACCACCTGATCGATCTTAATCTTTCCGCATTCCCTGACATCCTTCACATTGGAGGGAATATGAGGAAGGGCCACCTGTGGGTGAAGTTTTGAGATGTCGTATTCCTTCACATTCGCATAGTGTGCGTCCTGATCACTGCGGTAGATCTTATAATGCCTTTTTGCTCTGGGTTTGATAAATTGAAGGGTGATCTCATCCGGCTCGATGATCCCGTTCTTTCCGCCAGCCTCGATCGCCATATTGGCCATGGTGAAGCGGCCTGACATGGGAAGTTTCCGTATGGCCTCTCCGCAGAACTCCATGGCCTGGTAGAGGGCGCCATCCACTCCGATGTCGCCGATGGTTGCAAGAATCAGGTCCTTTCCCGAAACCCAGGGGTTTAATTTCCCATCATAGATGAGTTTGATGCTTTCCGGTACTTTGAGCCAGAGCCTTCCGGTTGCCATGGCGGCTCCGAGGTCCGTGCTTCCCACACCGGTTGAAAAAGCGCCAAGACCTCCATAGGTGCAGGTATGGCTGTCCGCACCGATCACGACCTCTCCCGGAAGGACGAGACCCTTTTCGGGAAGAAGGACATGTTCGATCCCGCACTGCCCGACCTCGAAGTAATGGGTGAGGCGCTGGGCCTTTGCGAACTCGCGAAGAATTTTGCATTGTTCGGCAGAGGGAATGTCTTTGGCAGGGGTGAAGTGATCGGGAACGAGGACGACCCGATTCCGGTTAAAAACTTTCTCCACTCCGATCTCTCTGAAGGCCTGGATGGCAAGGGGCGCGGTAATATCATTGCCAAGGGCGAGGTTGATCCGCACATCGATCAGTTCGCCCGGGACGACCGCTTTTTTGCCCGTATGGGCAGCAAGAATCTTTTCCGTGATGGTCATCGGAGCATTCTTTTTCATATCCCACCTATTTTTGGAAAAAGAATGAAGGTTGAGGCTGAGGTTAAGGTTGAGAAAAATTAAGTGTTTACCCTCACCTAAACCTTAACCTTTTCTTAACGTCTACATTCCTACCAGTTTCTGCTTTTTGAATTCTATCTTGTTGAGGGCGTTGATGTAGGCCTTGGCGCTGGCCACGATCACATCGGTGTCCGCACCCTGGCCGATGACGGTCTGGCCTTTCTCCTCCAGCCTGACCGTCACTTCGCCCTGAGCCTCTGTGCCACTGGTGATGGCATTGATGGCAAATTGGAGAAGATGAGACCGGGTTCGGGTGATCTTTTTGATCGTCTTGAAGGTGGCATCCACAGGGCCATCGCCGAATCCCGCTTCCTGAATCAGTTTCCCATCCACCTCTAACTGGACAGTGGCCGTGGGCACGGTGACATTTCCTGCGACGACGTTGATGTAGACCAGCTTGAAACGGTGAGGCATCCGGAGAATCTCCTCCACAACGATCGACTCAATATCCTCATCAAAGATATCGCGTTTCTTGTCGGCAAGCTGTTTGAATCGCCCAAAGGCCCTTTCAAGATCCGCCTCGGGGAGACGATATCCCAATTCTTTCAACCTTTCCCTGAAGGCGTGCCTTCCGGAGAGTTTCCCCAGGACGAGAGAGGTTTTTGGAATTCCTACGGACTCCGGCGTCATGATCTCGTAAGTCAGTTTCTCCTTGAGGATGCCATCCTGATGAATTCCGGATTCGTGGGCAAAGGCGTTTGCCCCGACAACCGCCTTGTTAGGCTGAATCACCATGCCGGTAATCTTCGAAACCAAACGGCTGGTGGTGTAAATGTGCCTGGGAATGATTCTCGTATGAAAACCGAGCAGGTCCTTCCTCGTTCGGAGAGACATCACCATCTCTTCGAGGGAGGTATTCCCCGCCCTTTCACCGATTCCATTGATTGTGCACTCGATCTGCCGTGCACCGTTCTGGATGGCCGCAAGAGAGTTTGCAACGGCAAGGCCGAGGTCGTTATGGCAATGGACACTCAGGGTTACCTTCTCAACTCCCTTCAGCCTCTGCCTCAGGGTTTGGATGAGTTCTCCAAACTCGGAGGGGATGGCATACCCTACTGTGTCAGGGATGTTGATCGTGGTGGCCCCGGCCTGGAGGGCTGCATTACAGACAGCAGAGAGAAATTCAACATCACTTCGGGTCGCATCCATAGCTGAAAATTCGACGTTTGGCGTATAACGTTTTGCCCTTGCAACGGACTGACCGGCAATCCGGATCACTTCCTGCTTCGATATCTTCAACTGATGTTTAAGATGGATATCCGAAGTCGAGATGAAGGTGTGGAGCAGGGGATATTTGGCTCCCTTGACTGCTTCCCACGCCCGATCGATATCTTTGGAATTTGTTCTGGACAAGGCAGCCACCTGAGATTGCTTTATCTTTTTTGAGATTTCTTTGACCGCCTCAAAGTCCCCTTCCGAAGAGATGGGAAAACCGGCTTCGATGATATCCACATTCAGCTTTTCAAGTTGTTCGGCGATTCTCACCTTTTCAGCCACATTCATCGTGGCGCCAGGGGACTGTTCTCCATCTCTGAGCGTCGTATCAAAGATCTTAACCAGTTTACTCATTCTTTACTCTCCTTAAATGAACGATAAACGATGGACGATAAACTATGAACAATGAACTTTAAACTCATAACTCATAACTCAAAAACTTCCATTACCCTTTTGTAAAATTCTTCCTCCTCCCATATCTTCATTTCGATCCGAAGAGCCAGGAGGGGCAGGGAATCAAGGGGTAACCTTTTTAATTTTACCATATCCTTCTCCGTTGTCACAATCCAATCTGCCTCTTTAACTTTTCCAAGGATAGAAGTCAAATCCTGAGCGGTGTAGAGATGATGATCTGGGAAAATCATCTCTACGGCTACCTCCATTCCGCATTTTCTCAATAATGAAGAGAAGTAAACCGGGTTAGCGATTCCGGAAAGGGCAAGAACTTTCTTTCCTTTAAAGAGGTGAAGCGGTTCAACCTTCCCGTCGGGATGGATCAATCCCTTAGGTTCGTAATGGCTGTGAAATATTGGGCAAGCAGGATGAATCTCTTTAAGCATTATATCGAGTGATTCACATTGCCCCGAATCTGTGACTTTTGTCAGAAGAAAAATATCTGCTCTTTTTAGATGGGATAAGGGTTCCCGCAGGACGCCTCTTGGGAGGAGATGACCATCGCCGAACCCGACATGCGTATCGATAAGGACGATGTTGAAGTCCCGATAGAGTGGAAGATGCTGAAAACCATCATCGAGCAGGAACCCCCGGACGGCGAACCGTTCAAGAACCATCTCTCCGTTTTTGAACCGATCTTTTCCGATAAGAACAGGAATACCTTTGAGGACACTAGCCATGAAAAAGGGCTCATCGCCTGACTCCTCCGGAGCAAGAAGGATATTCTGGCCGTCGGTCACGAGCGGGCCCGATCCCTTCTTCCCGAGATACCCCCTGCTTAAGATGGCCGTGGGTATACCTCTCTCCATTAACCCTTTAGCGAGTGCCATTACCAGGGGGGTTTTTCCAGTTCCTCCCACTGTGATATTTCCGACGCTGATGACAGGCCGGGGGAGTTGTTTTGTTTTGAACAGGCCGAGGGAATAAAGAAATGTCCTCGCCCGAACCGCCCATCCATAGGGGAGAGAAACAAGAAAGAGAGGAGAGAGGAGAATCTTCTCTCCCAATGATTTGTCTTTTTTATAAAGGATGTGATCGATGCGGTGGTTCATATAGTTTCAAATGGAATCTAAAGAAAAAAATATTTAAACTTTCACAGACCTGTCATCCCGAACTCGTTTATTCACATTCGTTCATCACTGCGTGTCAGGATCTGGGATTCAAAAAAAAATGAGATGCCGAAACAATACTGAATCAAGTTCAGCACAAGGTTCGGCATGACAATCTTTTGTTACTTATACGACAATGCGACTATGTGACTAAAAGGGGTTTGATTTTTTCAAAGATTCTTTCAGTGGCTCCTCGATGTTTTTGTAGAAATCGATACCCCTTTTCTCCAACCTGATTTCGTGCTCTCTCATCCGAGAGGAGTCGCCTCAATTGAGAAGAGAGTCCCTCCCTGTCATTTACCAGAATGGCTCCTCCTTCTGCTATCAGACGTCGGGAGATTTCGAGGAAGTTAAACATATACGGCCCGAAGAGGACACATTTTTTGAAGAAGAGAGGTTCGAGGGGATTGTGGCCACCGATTGAAACAAGGCTTCCGCCGATGAAGACGATGGTTCCGAGGCTATAAAGCCTCATCAATTCGCCCATGGTGTCAAGGAGAATCACATCGGAGATATCGTTTCTACCCTGACCGGAAAGGGATGACCTTCTCTTCCATGAAACGCCTTCGTTTTTTAAAATCTTTTCCACCTCCTCGAGGCGATCGAGATGGCGCGGGGCAAGGATGAGAATGAGGTGGGGATCGGTCTCTCTCAAGTTTTTGAAAAGCTGGATGAAGATCTCCTCCTCTCCCTGATGGGTTGAACCTGCGATGAGGATGGCTTCGTTTCCGAGAAGGCCAAGGGATGCGGATAGTTCAACCGTTGCATCGAGGTTGATGGATGGAAAGACTTGATCAAATTTTATGTTGCCTGCCACCTCTGTCCTGTCCGGTGGAACGCCGATCTCGATGATCCGGTTCCGGTCCTCCTCCGTCTGCATCAGAAAGAGGAAGATGTTATTCAAACATCTTTTAAAAAAAGATTTGAATAGGAGGTATCCCCTGAATGACTTCTCGGAAATCCTACCATTGAAGAGGACGACGGGGATTTTCTTTCTGCCGCATAAACGGAGAAGATTGGGCCAGAGTTCTGTCTCTGCAATGAGGAGGAGACGGGGTCTGATTTTTTGAACGGCCCTTCGTATGGTGAAAGGATGGTCAACGGGGAAAAAGAGTATCCAGTCGGCCTCAGGGATGAGTTTCTTCGCTGTCTCGTTGCCCGTGGAGGTCATCGTGGTCAGGACAATGTCAACATCAGGTACTTCCTTCTTGATCTTCTTCAGGAGAGGGATAGAACAGAGAACCTCTCCGACGGAAGCGGCATGGATCCAGACCGGGTTTTTTGAGGAGAGATCCGGAAAGCCACCCAATCGCTCCTTCAAAAGTTTTTGAGGTTGTTTCCCGAGGAGGCTTTGTAGAAAAAGATAGGGGATATGGAGGATTAAAAAACAGGTCAGAATGACATTATAAAGGAAGTGGATCATAAGACCATTGAAATTTATAAATCCGAAATCCGAATATCGTCATGCCAAAGGCAGATCCGCCTCTGGCGGAAAACTCGAAATAAATTCAAATATTTAAAATTCGTATCACTTTAGCTCTTTGAAAAAAGAATAAGCTGGCAATTTAAGATCTCGTCCGTTGACCGAGCTTTCAATGCCTCTTTTGCGGTAGAGAGGATGATTTCTACCGGGTTGTGACCTTGGAGTTGGGCGGATCGGAACAGGGTCATCAGGATCGACTGGGTTTGGGCACCCTGGTCGGACCGATTTTGTTGGGATACCTTTCGGGTGAGGACGGGAGATCTCATCTGTTGCTCCGCATGATTATTATAAGGGCTCACCCCTTCATACTCCAGAAAGG
>JAGXTA010000113.1 GCA_018333535.1 Deltaproteobacteria bacterium
CGTATTATCGACAATGGGCGAATCGAAGAAATCCTATTTTCCTATATGGTCCGTCGCGGTCAGGTAAAACCACAATCCTGAGAGGAATAGAGGACTATCTTTCGAGAATGAAAGGTGTAAGAGTGATTCGTTTAGATGCTGAAGATCTGGTTGCTGAGTTGGTAAAAAGTATTAGAATCAGCGGAGGTCCGGAGAGATTCTATGATAAATTGCATGATTATGATGCGCTTCTTGTAGATAATATCTGGGTTTTGCGGGGCAAACCGAGGACGATAGAAGAAATATTTATACTTTTCAAAACACTCGTCGACAAAGGCAAGTTGCTGGTAATAGCCTGGGATATTGAACCAGAAACGTTATTACAGGAATCAAAAACGATCAAGGAACTTCACGAGCGCAGCATTACTTTCAAGATGAAACCTTACAATGCCAAAAATATTTCGAATTTTAACACTTATTTTCTCTCCCCCCCTTTCGATGAGTAGCCAACAGAACGGGTGGGACGTTGTTTTCTGTTTTGCTAATTCCCTATAAAGCAGGGGAAAAGGAGGAAACGAATTAACGATGCCTGACACCGGTCTTCATGATTAATTGAGTTACCGATGCCTGGCACAATCACCTGTAATTGTTGCCAATTGGGGTCAATTGTTGGAGTCATCAATGCTTATTCATATTTAAAAAAAGGGGGTGGATGAGATGAGAAAGGTAATCATTTTATGTTCTTTGATTCTGTATGTACCATTAATTTTATTAGGATGTGCTACTACTCCTAAATTTACGCCACTACCATGGGGGGTCAAAGTTGTTTCTCCGTCTCCTGATCTCCCCCAAAATATCGCGGGTTTTTCCGGAACTTGGTATGGGATTTGGGATAATGGTCGGCCAACAACTTTGGTGGTTGAAAAGATTAACCCCCCAGAAGCTTCTGTTATATATTCCTGGGGACCACTTGGTAAGGAGCGGGAAGGCGGGTTTAATCATCATACTGGAAGAATAGAACCCGGCAAGCTTACAATCATGATCCCGGAACGGAAAATCACAATTACATATTTATTGTCTGATGGCGGAGAAAAACTTAAAGGGGAATTTAGGGTTTCTGGGTCGATATATTATGTAACAATGCAACGGCAACTGCCAAAGAGGTAAGAAAAATGAGAAGATTAATTTTTTTAGTAACTATTTTGTTTTTAGTGTGTCTGTTAGTTGGTCATCCTTCTTTATCTACTGCCGCATCGCAATTTACGCCCCTACCGCTGGAGTTAAGAATTACTCCACCATCTCTTGATCTTCCTAAAAACTTAGCTGGTTTTTCTGGTACCTGGTATGGAGTCTGGGACGATGACCATCCAACAACTCTTATAGTTGAAAAGATTGAGCCACCTACAGCAATTGCCATTTATTCTCGGGGAAAATGTACTCGGAAAGAATGTAAAGGCTGGTGGAGACGTTATGAATGGAAAATAGAACCTGGCAGGCTTGAAGTAGATATTCAGGAAAGTGGAGAAAAAATCATTTATTTCTTGTCGGATGATGGCGAGAAACTGGAAGGGGAATATAGGAGGCCTTCTAAATCTCAAATAAATTATGTAACAATGCAGCGACAACCTCCAACATCTACTGTTACATTTTCAGCTGAAGGTACTCCTACACCTCTCCCAGTAAATATCAAAATAATCCCACCTACCTCAAACATTTCTTCAAATATTGCTGCTTTTTCTGGAATCTGGCAAGGAGTTTGGGATAATGGGCGGGCGACAACTCTTGTTGTTGAAAAGATCGAACCACCGGAGGCAATTGCTATTTATTCATGGGGTCCTTGGAAAAAACAAGAGGGTGGATGGAGACGCCATATAGGAATGATAGATCCCGGTAGACTTATTCTGTCAAATCCAGAAACAGAATTAAATATAACCTTTCTTTTGTCTAAGGATGGCCAAGCACTTGAGGGTACATGGCAGAAAGGAGGAGGAAAAAAATTAAAGGCAACAATGCGGCGCCGTTAAAAGTAAATTGAAAGAGGGGAAATTTATGGGCTTCATTTATGAAGCCCCAAATTACAAAAAGGGGGTGGATGAAATGAGAAGGATGTTTTTGGGGTGTATTGTGTTTTTATTTTTGGCATCTTCGGTTTGGGCGCAGGAGAGGTGTGAAACACCGGTTATTAATGTTGGAAGTAAATGGACTGTCAAAGCTGATAATGGATGGGAATGGACGACAGAACTCATTGGTGAGGAAAAGGACACTTATGTTTTTTCCTGGGTGTTCCCAGAAGGGCGTTTTAAAGGTGAATGGAAGCTCTTTTACAGTAAAAAGAATATGAATTGCATTAAGGTTATCAGAGACGGAAAGGAGGATAAAGAGACAAGAGATGTATTTAGAAAATTTTATGACTTCCCTCTATTTACAGGAAAGAAATGGTCCTACCGGTATACGGCTTTTTCTGAACGCACGAGAAGGGATGTTGATATCATCTCGGAATTATCGGTTGTGGGTGTGGAGGAGGTTGAAGCTCCAGCGGGGAAGTTTAAAGCATTTAAAGTAAAAGTTAAGAGTAGCACGATGGGGACAGGAAGGGATGTGAGTGGAGTATCATATTACTGGTATTCTCCTGATGCTAAAGTCCGAGTCAAGCAGGAATGGGAACCAGGTGAATTCTGGAGAGAACTGGAATATACGAAATCTGAATTAATCTCTTTCGAATTGAAATAAAACCTAAAACAGATCGAGTCCCAATTTCAAAAGGGGGTGGATGGGATGAAAAAAACAATTTCAATTGCATGGTTAATTCTATTTTTTGTTTCTATTGCATGGATTTCATGGGCACAAGAAAAAGGTGAAGCTCCTCCAGAATGGAAGGTGGGAGATAAGTGGGTATACAAAGATCAAAATGATAGACAAATCACCTTTACTTGAGAGTACCGAGTACTTGTCTTCATTTTGGCAATTTCTTGGGAGAATATCAAGGGTCTTTTGTTCGTTGATTAAGCTGCCATTAAGCGTAAGCCCTCTTGTCTGTTCAAATCGATCTTTTGTCTGATGAAATTGACGAGGATTTGGTCGTTGGGGGAATTCACGAGTAATTCTGGAAGAGTATTTCTCATAGCCAGGGCGGTAACCTGCTCGGAGGGG
>JAGXTA010000114.1 GCA_018333535.1 Deltaproteobacteria bacterium
TGCTTTATGATGCGACAACGGCTTGGACCTCCTGTGGATCAATGGGATGCCCCACATGTATCCAAAGATTTCTTCAGGGGATTAGAGGGTGATATCCGTGTGCAGCGTGATTCGATTGTCATAACCTATTATAATGCCCCTAATCCCGATCTCATGAAAAAGCACTATGAAAATATGCCTGAAAAACTTTCTTCAGAGGGGATCAATCCAACGATCCCCTGGCTTTATGATTTTAAACTTGATTTCCGGTTTAAGTAGGGACTATGTAAAATAAATTGCACCATTAAAATCTCTGCTATAGCGGGACTCGAATTTGTAACGGGGCTTACTGCCTTGACCCAATCATGGGGTGGCAGTTCATAATCAGAGAGGTTTCGATTTGAAAGAATCGGGCAGACAGATTATTAAAGACCGGCGAAAGCAACCCACTCCTGCTCTGGGCAGGTTTATCCTTCAGGGTCGAAGAAGAACCATCCGACGAAAGGAGGATCAAGAGAGAGGCGGTTATGTAGACCGTTATAGCCCGGGATTACTTTTCATACTTATTTTGATTGTGGGGTTAAACATTCTGGATGCATTGTTTACCATGATGATTCTGGATGATGGAGGATGGGAGATCAACCCGGTGGTTCGCTCTGTCATCCAACTTTATGGGGATGGATTTTGGGTCTGGAAATTTGCTATTGTCTCCGTCCCCTTAATTCTATTATGTCTCCATAGTAAATTCGGGCAGGTCAGAACCATTATTTTAGGAATTAGCGCTATTTATATTGGTATTGTTTTGTACCAGATTTCCCTGATTATTTATTGATGGGGGAAAATCCTTTTTTTGCCGGAGATACCCTGAGCCATTACAGTCCCAGGAAGGCTTTTCTGACGGTGTCGGACTCTAACAACTCTTTTCCGCCACCTGTATGGATGGTTCGGCCGGTCTGAAGGATATATCCCCGGTCTGCAATCTCAAGGGCCTCGCGGACATTCTGCTCGACGAGAAGGATCGTATAGCCCTCTTCTTTTAGCAGGGAGATCGTCTTGAAGAGTTCGGTCACCAGTTTCGGCATCAAACCGAGGGAGGGTTCATCGAGCATGAGCAACTTGGGCCGGATCATCAGGCCTCGACCGATCGCCAGCATCTGCTGCTCTCCACCGCTCAGAGTCTCTCCTCTCTGCCGGAAGCGTTCTTTTAATCTCGGGAAAAGCCCATAGACATAATCCAGGTGTCCTCTGACCTCTTCTTCCGAATCGGCTGTAAAGGCGCCTAACAGAAGATTCTCCTCCACGGTTAAGGGGCCAAAGATACGCCTTGACTCAGGCACATAGACCACACCCAGTCTTACAATCTTTGCCGTCTCCTGGCGGGTGATGTCCTTTCCGTTAAAGAGGATGTTGCCGGATACCGGACTGACGGCTCCAACGATGGCCTTGAGCGCAGTGCTTTTGCCGGCGCCATTGGCGCCTACCATGGCCACCAGCTCGCCCTGGTGGACCTCAAGGGTCACCTCATGGAGGGCCGGAATCCCTTCGTAATTGACCTTGATCTTATCTACCTTTAGCATATCTCTCCCCGAGGTATGCCTCGATCACCTTCTCCTGTCGGGCCACCTCGACAGGCGGTCCCTCTGTGATCTTCTTTCCAGCGGCCATGACGATCACCCTCTCGGAGACGGTCATGATAAACTCCATCACATGTTCGGTGAGAAAGAGGGTCAACTTCTTCTCCTCTTTGATCTTCTGTAAAATTTGAATGATCTCTTTCGTCTCAAGTGGATTGAGACCAGCGGCCATCTCGTCGAGCATCAGAAGCCTGGGCTTCGTAGCGATGGCCCGGGCCAGTTCGATCCTCTTCTGGGCGGCAATGGGAAGCCCTGTGGGAAAAGCCTCCGCCTCTCCAGTGAGACCCATCAGATCCAAAATCCCCCGCGCCTCTTTTTGGGCGACCTGCCGGTCGCCGGTCCGGCAGAAGGCTCCAATCATCACATTCTCTTCCACGGTCAGGTTGGGCATGATTTTAATTCCCTGAAAGGTTCTGGCGATTCCCTCCCGTGTGACCTGGTGAGGGGACCATCCCGTAATATCTTTTCCTTCAAATAAGATCTCTCCACCGGTGGGTTTATAATAACCGGCAATGCAGTTGAAGAGGGTCGACTTGCCGGCGCCGTTCGGGCCGATCAGGCCCAGAATCTCTCCCTGCCGAAGTGCAAAGGAGATATCTCCGTTGGCGACCAGGCCGCCAAATTCTTTTACAAGGTTCTTCACCTCGAGCATCATCGCTTTACCTTGTCCTTTTTTTTCTCACTCGCTCGATGATTCCCCAGATCCCCTTCGGCTCTTTGGCCGCAATCACCATCATGATCATAGCGTAAATCATAAAATCGATGCCAAGACGCTTCTGCGCTCCCAGCCAGGCTCCAAGGTACATATCAAGTGGAATGAGAATGGCCGCTCCGATGATGGGTCCCCAGATTGAGCCTGCCCCTCCCACCATCACGGTCATTGCAATCAGGATCGAAAGATCCAGAGGCATCACCGCATCCGGATCAATATAGAGGTAGTAGACCGCCATGAAGCTTCCGCCGAGGGCTCCCAGGCCGCCGGCAATAGTGTAGTTGATCACCTTGGTGCGGTAGACATTGATCCCAAGACTTGCGGCGGCATCTTCGTTGTCCCTGACCGCCTGAACCTCATAACCCAGCTTCGATTTTCTGAACCAGTTCACGAAGAAAAACTGCATGAGAAAGAGAAAAAGGATGAAGTAATGGTAATAGATGGGGGAGTTAAACTGCATATAGACGAAATCAACGCCCGATCGAATCGGCAACTCCACCCCCCGGGCGCCTCCTGTCCAGTCCCAGAAGATGAAGAGCTCTTTCCAGACCAGGGCCACGCAGAGAGTGGCAATGGCGAAGTAATGTCCCTTCAACCGAAACATGGGATAGGCGACAACAAAGGATTCGGCCGCGGCAATCACAATCCCCGGAATGACGGTGATCCAGAATGGGACCTTCCACCAGACGATCATCAGCGCCGTGGCATAGGCTCCGAAGCCGACGTTTTTGGCCTGTCCCAGGTCGACCTGGCCTCCGTAGCCGCCGATGAGATTCCAGCCCAGGCCGAAGAGGGCAAAGAGGAGAAACTTGATCATGACCGCCCTGCCATAGGCAGAGGTGACCATCCAGGGGAAGATGAGGACGATGAGGATGAAGATGAGAAAACCGATTCTCTCGAAACGGGGCCGGTCTCTAAAAGAGAAAATGTCGATTAATAACTGCCGCAATCTTACCACCCGAAGAGTCCTCGAGGCCTGAAGACCACCACCAAAAAATAGACGGCATAGATGAACGAGAACTTCAGTTCACTCACAAATTGTCCGCTGATGACCATGATCAAACCGATCAGGATTCCCGCAATAAAGGCACCCACAATGCTTCCAAATCCACCCAGGGCAACTGTGGCAAAGGCAATCAGCGTGAAGAGCATCCCCACCGTGGGCGTCACATAATAGAAGTGAGCCAGAAGCGCGCCGGCCAGCGCTACGGTTGCCCCTCCGATTCCCCAGGCAAGGGCGTTCATGCCTTTAGTGTCGATCCCCATATACTTTGCGGCCTCGGAATCGATGGAGGTCGCCCTCAATCCCCTTCCTAATTTTGTACGGTAGATCATCCAGTAGACCGCAGCAAAGGCGAGAACGCAGACCCCTGCTGAGAACACCTTGCTTGCATCGACGTTGATCCACCCCATGGAGAGCGTCTTCCCCACGAGAATTCCCTGCTTAATGGAACGGACATCCGGAGTGAAGATATACATGGCCAGATAGCGGAGAAAGAGCATCAGACCGAAGGTTCCGAAGAGCTGAGCCACCATCGGGCCCCGGAGGATATGATGGATGAGGAGGCGGTAACTCACGACGCCCAGTAAATACCCGGCTCCCGCGGCAAAAGGCAGAGAGAGGAGGGGGTCGAGAGGGAGGAACGTTGAGAGGAGGTAGGCGATATACATTCCCACCATCATGAATTCCCCATGGGCGAAATTGACGATGTTCATCACCCCGAAGATAAGCGAGAGGCCCAGGGCAATCAGGGCGAAGACCAAGCCCATTAGGATGCCGTAAACGATCAATTGAACGGCCAATTCCATTTCATTTCTTTCTTGAACAAAGCCTTCAGCGGTTAGCAGTCAGCTTTTAGATTTTTTCCTAATCACTGACTACTAACCACTGATCACTGATTACTTATGCTTTACTTCCACCCCGGGAAGGGGTAGATCAACTTGCTCGTAGCCATTTCAAACGGGAAGACAATCTCCGGTTTCCCGTCCGGATATCCCTGATACTGGATGATGATTCCGCTTCCCAATTCATTCTGATTGGTGTCTCCCGGGAAAGGAGAACCAAATTTTACGCCCTTCCAGGGCATGATCAGTTCTTTTCCGGGAATATGAAGCTCATTGAGGGCTTTCTGAAGCACTTTCGGGTCTGTGGATTTGGCTTTGTCAAGGGCATGAGCCCAGACCTGAACTCCAATGAAATCTCGTGCCGAACTTCCGTCAAAGTCGAAGCCACTGCGTTCCTTATAAATTTTGTTAATCCGGTCAGCCTCCGGTTTCACCTTTCCAAGGACAGCCGCAAAAACGTCCCGGCTCACAATACCGTTCACATCTCCTCCGAGGGTCTTCCAGAAATCCGGAGCGATAAATCCGGCATTCTGTCCCCAGACCACCTTCGGTGTAGCCTTCATCTCCTTCATCGCTTTCACGAAAAGGATCGCGTCGGACACATAAGATGCAAACAAGAAGGTGGGGGCTTTGGAACCGGTGAGCCTCCGTGACTCACTGGTCAAGTCTGTAGCTTTGTGTGGATACTTAAACCCTTCGGCAATCTTCCATCCTCTTTCTTTGGCGAACTTCTCAATTTCTGTTAAAGAAGCAGCTCCCCATTCCGTATTTTCGACTGCAACGGCCAGGGGTTCGAGTTCACTCTTCGGGACTGCCTTTACCCCAGGCGATTTGCCTGCCACAAGGCCGTCCAGGAAATCGAACAGATCCCTCGTAAACCAGGTTTCATGGGGAGTCACCCTCCAGAACCACTTAAATCCCCTCTTGCTCAGGTCAGGTGAGGTGGAATCAGGATTGACAAAGGGAATACCTGCCCGCTCAGCCTCCACAGAAGCGGTTTTCGTTACTGCGCTCTGATAGGCGCCAAGAAGGCCGACGACTTTCTCATCTTCAATGAGTCTCTTCGCCTGTTCCGCTCCCCAGGCCGGATCTCCGCGGGAATCGGAAAAGACGAGTTTGATCTTGGCTCCGCCCAACCCCGGAATGCCTTCCCATTCTGCAATAGGGATTCCTATTCCGGGATACTTCTTGTTCACGATATCCGCAGCCAGCTCTGCTCCATCCTTCAAGCTCTTGCCAATGGGAGCCAGAGGTCCGGAAAGGGGAAGGATGACTCCGATCTTCACCTCTTTCTGCGCAAAAGAGAGATTGGGTAAAACGATTAAGAGAGACAGGATAACGACAAAAAACAACACGCCAGATTTAATTCTCATAAAATTTTCCCTCCTTTCAAGATATGTCTTGCTACGCTCGACAATCGAGTATAGGGTTGAAAACCCTATACCTCAAAATATCGATAGCTTTTTAACCGAATCCTTCACCTCCTTTTTGGCCTTATTAACTGCCTCAGAATTGAATTGACATAAACATTGGAAAATCTCCCCTCCCCCTCTTTTCCAAAGAGGGGGAATTCCTCCCTTTGGCAAATAGGGCTTCACAAAATTCGTTTTGAAGCCTCATGGGATAGGGTAGGGATGAATGATTTGACGAAACGAATTTTATCATCATGCCCGGAACGTTTTGCAGCTATGGCTACCAGAAGCACAGTAATATGAGCAATGGTACAATAGTTTTGAATCGCATGCCATCCGATTGCAGGAGGATTTTGCATTGCGACGGAGAGCAAGCGAGAGAAAATTCTTTCCACTGCGGTCCGTTTGTTACGAAGTTCTTTGAAAACTTCACTCCCATAATCGATTCGTTCACGAATGCTTG
>JAGXTA010000115.1 GCA_018333535.1 Deltaproteobacteria bacterium
TTAGGGTATGCCTGCCTGAGCTGCCATACCGACAGGAATGCATCCTGGGCCGCCCAGTATGCCAAAGGAGTGCATAAGTTAGGAAAGTAAATAAAATAACTGGGGAGGGGCTTCTGCTCCCATCTAAATAAGTGAGAGCCCTTCCCTACCGTTTATTTCTCCGACTCCATAGAATTTAATTTTCAACATCGCTACACAATCTGCACGGGGGGGAAAACCGATCGCTCCGGTTTACCCCCTTTTTTGTCCTGGACAAAGGGGCGGCGAACAAGGTTAAAGCTTTTATTAAACAAACTCAGCGAAAGGAGGTTAAACCTGATGAAGAAATTTTTAGTATCAATCTCCTTGCTTTTTTTCTCCATTCTGATCCTCATCCCTTCCTTGACCCTGGCTCAGGCCACGTATGTCGGATCTAAAAAATGCATGTCCTGTCACAGCTCAATCTATGAGGCGTGGAAGGACACCCTGCACAACAAGTCCCAACAGATCTTAAGCCGCACCAATGATTCACTTGTGGTCAATTGGAAGGGTATGATCAAACTGAAAGCTGGAAATATACCGGAAGTCATCGTTAAATTGGAAGAAGGTCCCGGACAGGTTTATCAGGCCAAATTGGTGGATGCGAAAGACCCTTCCAAAGAGGTCACTTATAATGTAGTGAGGACTTATGGAGGGTGGGGTTGGAAACAACGCTACCAGGTCAAGATCGGAAATCATCATTACATCCTCCCTTTCCAGTGGAACCAGGCGACCTCCCGGTGGGTTCCCTATAACTTGCAGAATTGGTACAATGAGGATGGCAGTCTTAAACAACCCGCTGTAGGAAAATCCTTTGAAATGAGCTGTGCAGGGTGTCATAACACAGGGCTGGAATTAAAAAAGGTTGGCCAGGGTTACGAATCGAAATATGTGGAGCTCAACACCGGATGCGAAAAATGCCATGGTCCTGGCTCCGAACACGTCAAGTCTCCCAAGACCAAAGGGAAGATCATCAACCCCCGGAAACTTCAGTACGAAAGAGGCCTGGAGGTTTGCGGCCAATGCCATACGAGAGGGGTGAGCGTTCCGAACGGAACATTTGAATACCCCTGGAATGATAAGGACAACAAACCCTATCCACTGGGAGAGCCTCTCTCCAACTATTATCAATTCAAGCCTGGCATCTGGGGTGATCCCCAGGCCCATTCCAAATCCCATCATCAGCAGTGGCTCGACTTCCAGAAGAGTGGTCATTTTTATGCCCGGGTTCTCTGCTTTGATTGTCATAACCCCCATGGAGGGCCCAGCCGATCCCAACTGACCAAAGCCGATCACAACAACAATCTATGCCTCTCCTGCCATGGCAAGGATAAAAAATTTTCTAATCCCTGGGCGATCCGGATCCATACCAAGCACAACTATGCGCCGGAGACCAGGGGAACCAGTCGATGTTCCTCCTGCCATTTGGTAAAAACCGCCGCTTCGGCAGAAGCGGGAGATATTCACAACCACGACTTTGGAATCATCAGACCCCGGGTGAGTCTGGAGATGTTCGAAAAAGATCCCAAAAATGTGGTCCCCAATTCGTGCAATGGGTGCCACATTGAATGGGGCAAGGATAAGGCAGGGTATGAGAAAGGAGTGAAGGCTTTCGAATCTCTCTTCTCAACTAAAAACTAATTAGAGTCTGTTTATAAACTGCCCCCTCAATCAGAATCGTCATTCCCCGACTTGATCGGGGAATCCAGGGTTCCCGGTGAAAACCGGGACCCAGTCTTTGAGATGGTTCCCGACTGGAGTTTACCCCGTGCTTGATACGGGGTCGGGACGACGTCTGGATGCCTCCGTATCAAGTACGGGGCAGGCTCCTCAAGTCCGGCATGACAGGAAAAGTGGATTTATAAACAGGCACCAATTAAGGAAAGGCTCTGCTCTAAATAAAGGAGAGAAAGGATAACCAAAATGAAGAAATCTTTAATCATCATTACCCTGTGGATGCTTTTTATCCCAGTCATATCCATCGCTCAGGTAACCTACCAGAAAGAGATTCGTTCTCTGATGGAGGCAAAATGTTCAAAGTGTCATGGACCTCAAGCGCCTCTAATAGATGAATTTAAGAAAGATAAGGAGAGATTTGCCAAAGAGAACATAGGCCCCCGGATGGATAGTTATCCTCTCCTCCTCGAATTTGTGAAGGGCAAGGATGCGGGGGCGATCATGAGGCGGCTCGATGACGGGAAAAGCAAAGAGGACAAAAAACCCGGCAATATGTATGTCTACCTTGGAAAGGATGAAGAGGAGAAACAGAAAAACCTGAAGATCTTCAAGGATTGGGTGGGCTCCTGGAATTTAAAAAGAAAGGCCGATCTGAGCGAAGACGAACTTAAAAAAATCACGGCTCCCCAGTAAAATATTAAAGGGGACTTTCAAAACTCAAACAAAGGGAAGAGGGTTAACCATTAAAGGACACGAAGGATTTTGAGGGATTGTCAATAAAGAAATTTTATAAAAATCTGCCAGAATACCCCCCAGCTCTGCTGGGGGGATGAATGGCATTCCCTCTCCCCTGGGGGGAGAGGGTTAGGGTGAGGGGGAAACGATCTTCTTATCACCCCTCTCCGAGCCAGAGGCTCTCCCTCCGGGGCAGAAGCCCCTCTGGGGCGGAGCCTGAGCCGGCGGCCACCTTCATCCTCCCCCATCAAGGGGGAGGAGATTTTTTAAGGATTCGGATACCCCGCAGCTCTGCTGCGGGGTACTTCATTCGAGACGGCCGGGTGATCAATGAGGTAAGTGTTAAAAAAATTTAAATAGTTTCTTGACTCTTTTAATATACATATGTTAACAGATACTTAAGTTCCATAGGGGGGAACATAGAGAAATCTATGTGCCCCTTTTTTATTCCGAGGATAAGGAGGTCAAAATGGAGATCAGGAGAAGGGATTTTCTGAAGGTAGGCGTAGCGGCAGGTGCATCCATTGCCCTAAACGGTCTGCCCCTCAATGCCTTTGCCAATGGCAAGGATCACAAGGTAGGGAGCGGCGGGACCGAACCCGGTCAATGGATTTCCTCAACCTGCCAGGGATGCACGCAATGGTGTCCCATAGCAATATTCGTGCAGGAAGGAAGGGCCGTAAAGGTTCGAGGCAATCCGCTCAGCAAAGTCAACAATGGTTACTGCTGTGTGAGGGGTCATCTGATCCTTCAGCAGATTTATGACCCTGACAGGATCAAGGTTCCCATGAA
This sequence comes from Deltaproteobacteria bacterium, assembly GCA_018333535.1. Classification (GTDB taxonomy): domain Bacteria; phylum Desulfobacterota; class BSN033; order BSN033; family UBA1163; genus RBG-16-49-23. The sequence goes on from JAGXTA010000115.1 coordinate 3,223, forward strand.
AAGGACCAACCCGCAGAAGGGCAGGGGGATTGATCCGAAATTCGTTCCCATCTCATGGGATGAGGCGATGGACCTGGTAGCCGACAAAATCATGGAACTGCGCAAAAATAACGAAACGCATAAATACCTGTTGTTGCGCGGACGCTATTCGGATCACAATGCGATCCTCTATGACAATCTCACCAAGATGATCGGCTCTCCCAATAACATTTCCCACAGTGCCCTGTGCGCTGAGGTTGAGAAGATGGGACGTTTCTTTACCGAAGGTTATTGGGGATACAGCGATTACGATCTTGAGAAGATGAAATATCTCATCGTCTGGGGCTGTGACCCTGTCTCATCCAACCGCAATGTTCCCAATACCCATGATAAACTGAGCCGCCTTCTTGCGGAGGGGACAGTGGTAGTCGTAGACCCCCGCATGAACAATACCGCAGCCAAGGCGCATGAATGGCTACCCATCAAGCCGGGCGAAGACGGAGCGCTGGCGACTGCCATGGCTCATGCGATTTTAACCGAAGGGCTGTGGAATAAGGAATTCGTGGGTGATTTCAAGGACGGCAAGAACCAGTTCAAGACCGGGCAGACAGTTGATGAGGCCGGTTTTGCCGAGAGACATACCCACGGCCTTGTAAAATGGTGGAATATCGAACTGAAGGACAGGACACCTGACTGGGCGGCCGGCATCACAGGACTTTCCAGAGAGCAGATCATACGCGTTACAAAAGGCTTTGCCCAGGCCGCTCCTCAGTGCGCCATCTGGTACGGGCCAACCATGATGCCCCGCGGGACTTATGCTGCTCTGTCCATCCATGCCCTGAACGGGCTTGTTGGCGCCAGCGACAACGAAGGAGGTCTCATCACCGGCACAGGCGCTCCGAGCAGCAGTTATCCCAAGTTCGATAAGTATCAGGATGATGTAGCCAAAGCCGGAGGGAAGCAAAAAAAGATTGACCAGAGAGGAACCCTTAAATTCCCCAACCTCGCTTCCGGCAGGCCAGGCAGCGGCGTTTCCACCAATAATGTGGCCAACGCCATTCTGGCAAATGACCCATATGATATCAAGGTGGCCATCGGCTACTTCTGCAACTTCAATTTTTCCGGAACGGAAGCCGGACGTTGGGACAGGGCCATGGCAAAGACTCCCTTCTTCGTTCATATCGTTCCCATGGTTTCCGAGATGACACAGTTTGCAGATATCATATTGCCTGCCGCCTTGCATCATTCGGAAGATTGGGCTATTTCCCGCAACCAGGGAAATATGCACGGGCATATCTCCATCCATCAGCCTGTTATCAAGCGTCTGTTTGATGTGAAGGGCGCTGAAACGGAGATCGTGTGGCTTCTTGCGGAAAAACTGAAGGTCAAAGGTTTTTCAAACATCTATGACTGGCTTTACAATGAATACAAAGATCCTGAAACTGGCAAGAATCCGGCCAATGCCGAAGACTTCGCCCTTTACACCACAAAGATTCGAAGCCAGAAAGCGTGGGATCCTGCTCAAAACAAGGATTATAAAGGAGACCGGCCCGAGGGCTGGGAAGACTTCAGAAAAAAGGGGGTTGTGAACTCCCCGCGCTTTGAATTCCGAAAGAAATGGGGCACGCCCGAGCAGGGGAACTTCCCCACCGCGACAAAGAAGTTTGAGTTCTACAGCGAGACTCTCAAGAAGGCCCTCATCGAGCATGCCGAGAAAAACAAGACAACGGTTGACGGTGTTCTGGAAGCGACAAACTATGAGGCCCGCGGAGAGAGAGCATTCGTGCCCCACTATGAATCTCCCAGAAGACATGGCGACCGAAGTCAATATCCTTTTGACCTCATCGATATGAAATCGAGGCTCAACCGGGAAGGCCGGAGCGCCAACCTCCCATGGTACCATGCCTTCAAAAAATGCGATCCGGGTGATGTGAGCTATGAAGATGTCATTCATATCAACCCCTCTGATGCGAAAAAACTCGGCATCAAGGAAGGCGATATGGCAAGGGTGACCTCCACCATCGGCAGCTTGAAAGTCCGGGCCCGTTTATGGGAAGGGGTTCGTCCGGGCTCAGTGGCAAAATGTTTTGGTCAGGGGCACTGGTTTTATGGCCGCGTAGGGACAAAAGACTTGACAAAGTTTGAGCCAAGGGGCGCAAACTTCAACGAGATCATGCCGGATGATTACGATCACTTGAGCGGGGCTACTGCACGCAACGGCGGATTCACCGGCGTTAAAATTGAGAAAGCTTAAGGGAAAGGAGGGAGAAATAAATGGCTAAGAAACAGTTGGCAATGGTCATAGATTTGCTGAAGTGCACCGGATGCGGAGCCTGTGCTCTGGCATGCAAAACAGAAAACAACACACCGGACAAGGCTAAAGGACAGGCGTTTAATTGGGCAGATTTTATCACGAAAGTTGAGGGCCAGTTTCCCAACGTCAAATATTCGATTATGCCGGTTCTGTGCAATCATTGTACTGATGCGCCGTGCATTAAGGCATGTCCTGTTACCCCGAAGGCCATGCATAAACATGACAATGGAATTACCATACACAATAATGAGAGGTGTATTGGGTGCCGCCAGTGTCAAAATGCCTGCCCTTACAGCGCGGAGGATGTCGACAAAGAGAAGGCCGCTTATAGTGTGATCAGTTTTAACCATGACGCCCCTCACGGATTTTACAGGGATACCTCTGAAGCGATCAAAGGCGGGACGGCCTCAGGAGCAGAGGTTGCCAGGAAAGCAGGCGATGTTCCTCCTCACCGCACACTTTATAAGCATTCCGACTATGCGAGCGTAAGACGCGGGGATATTGTTGAAAAGTGTATCTTCTGCGAGCACAGGGTCATCCATGGGGAACAACCCTACTGTGTTGTCGTCTGTCCATCGAAAGCAAGGGTTTTCGGAGACCTCACCGACAAGAACAGTGATGTGAGTGAGTTACTCAAGAAATATAAGGCCAATCAACTGAAGAACAATAAAGGTGAGTTTATAAAACCGGGCGAGAAGGGCGCAAGACCTAATGTCTATTATGTAAGGAGTTACAAAGCAGAAGTTAGAAAGGCTTAGAAAAGTTGCTTATTGTGGTGGGGGGACAGCCCTGAATGCCTGAGGTATGGCTGTCCCCTTATATTTTGAAAAAAGGGATATGGAGAACCATCGGGATATCACAAGGGAAAGATTCAGGGCTGACAGTTACCGGTTTTTGTCGGCCTGTTTCTGTCTTCCAAAAAGAGAGCTATTTTCCCAGGCGAACCTCTTCAAAAACCTCACCGATTCCTTGACCCGAACCTGCGCCGAGGCAGCGGTATTTTCCTCAGAGATGGAAAGGGCCTTCTTAGAGGCAGACGAGGAGGGATTAACCGTTGAATATGCCAGACTCTTTGTTGGCCCTTTCGAACTCAAAGCCCCTCCGTATGGCTCCGTCTATCTGGACGGGGAGAGAAGGGTGATGGGCAATTCCACGATTGAAGTGATCAAGTTGTATGAGGAAACAGGGCTCGTTATGGATAAGGAGTTCAAAGAACTTCCAGACCATATCGCTGTTGAATTGGAATTTATGTACTATTTGATTTACAAGGAACTGGAAGCTCTGGAGAAGTCGGAAAAAGAGAAGGCGCTAGCCTTTGGGGAAATCCGAAACCATTTTTTTAATCGATTTCTCAGTCCGTGGATTCCTCCCTTCTGCGAAAAAATCAAAGAGACAACAGATAACCCCTTTTACCTTCCCCTGGCCGACTGCCTTTCAACCTTTATTACAAACCAAAGTCGAAATTGATCCCGCATTAAACAAAGATCATTTTACCCCTTCTTTCCCTTTCTTTATAAATAGGAAAGGTTTCCCCTCTTTGGTAAAGAGGGGCGAGGGGAGATTTTCAGAATGATGTTTTTTTCAATTGAGGAGTCCTTTTAAGTGAAGCCTGACGGTATTCTCTCTTTCAGCTTGCCCTGATCAAAGCCTTTCCGTTTATATTTAAGAGACTTTTGTAACCTGTACAGCCTACCTTTGTCCTACAAAATACGACATGTAAAATAGAGATGATGGGTTGGAAAAATTTAGGTTCTTCCGGTTTTTATATGGATGTTTTCCCCCTCTCTCGTAACCCCCCTCTATTCCCCCCTTAAGATAAGGGGGGATGAAGGGGGGTTATGAAATTCCTTCGGAATGATCCAGCATTAAAGCAACGACAGTGGGGTATGAGGCAGTTCGTTCAGAATATCTGAAACCATAACCCCTCCACACCTCCCCTTAACATGGAGACTGTGTCGTAATTAGCCATTCGCCCTTCGACACACTCAGGACGAACGGCTAAGTGATTGATTTTTAACATGCCGTTATCCGTTCGTGGTGAGGCTCTCGAACCATGAACGGAATTACGACACAGTCTCATAAGGGGAGGTTACCCACTCAATACCCGGATGAACCCAAATAAAAAGGGATAAAGACGACCTAAACATTTTATCATGTGCCTTAAATGGGAAAGCAGAACTTTTTATCACCGGGGACAAAGAACTTCTCGGGCTAATAAGAAAAGGGGATATGGAAATTATCTCCCTCAGAGCATTCTGGGAGAAACTGAAGACCCAATAAAAAGATGAACAATGAGTGATATTTCAATCAACCTTTTGGATGCTCGAATTCCAAGCTCCTAAAAACCAACCATCCCCATACACTTTTTTATTTTTAATAAATATGTAAGTTTTGGTGAATTCACCTACAAAGAATGACGATCGGACTGTGTAAAGGGGTAATGATTTCCGTTTGAAAGAGGAGAGTGCCACGTCCTCGATATATTTGTTAGACGATCTTAATTCATAGCGGACTGCATTTCCCAATTTCTATATACGGTGTTATTGAGCCTTCCTCAAATTTACCACGTGGATACTCTTTGACTACATAACCGTATCGATGGATGACCATGTATCTCAAGCTTTTATTGTTCATTCGGAAATCTAATAGCTCTATGCAAGTTAAAAAGCCATTTTCATCGAAACCGCCTTCGCAGGGTGTTGCTGATGATTCTCCAATTTTCTTTACTTCCCATCCTTTGCTTGTCTCGGATGATTTACTCACAAGATACTTGTCCTCGGCTTTGAAATTCGCTCGCTCCCATTTCTTTGATGTTTTATTAAAACTGAAACCCACAGCATCTTCAGCCACGCATAGGTAAGAATCATCTTTGGCAAGGGCCGACGAGTTGGGTAGAACTGCTATCAATATCACCCCCAATATTATCACTAAACGCATGTTCTCCTCCTTATTTAAATGTTCATATCTCTTTTTCGTAAAACCCCTTGCTTCGGCCCCTTAGGTGATGAACACACCTGCAATTTGAAACAAGTATCCACATATCGTCAGCCCTCATGCGAATTTATCCAGCGTGTTGGTCTTTATCCGCATAGGCTGCCCCCAATTATTATAGGCCATACCATAAATTCATAGTTTTTATCGCCCACCCTTAAACCGTTGAATGAATGCTAGGGGCATGCATTGTATCTTTTTGAGATCCCGAGCGGACTCATCAACCTCAATGCTAATTTCTAACGGAACCTTACCCGCTGGATCAGGATCAACTATAAAAACCGCACGGGGGAAATCAAATAAGACATCTTTCTTCATTTCATCAATGAAGCGTTTTGCTGCTGTTTTAGTCCACTTTTTCAATTTGGGCCGGTAGACATCCATACTCTCAAAATCTGTTATAAAGAGCACGTCTGCAATATCGATGTCTTTTAACGAATCAACGTAAGCGTATGCATCAAGTGGGAACCCTCCTACGAACCTGAGTTCAAATCGTTGCCCGATGTTCTGTGCACTCTGCATCGAAAGAAAATGCTCAATCTTTCCATAATTTTGATCACTGGTACCATCGATTATTGCACAAGCCACGTATTCAGTCACAAAGTTAATCTGGTTCTCAACAAGGTTGCCAGGGGATGAAACATACTCCTCGGGTCTCTTTATTGCACAATCCGCCCTAAATCTTTTCTCCCAGTTCTTCAGGAGAGATATAACGTAATGCCTCTTCGATGCAGAGTGTACTACTCTATCTAATTGGTCAGAGAAGAATGCGAGCGCATATTTA
>JAGXTA010000116.1 GCA_018333535.1 Deltaproteobacteria bacterium
TCGAGTAGAGAGGGTAGTGCTGATAATCGTTTAAAATCACATAATGCAGGGAAGAGTAAGTCTACAAAGGCAGGGCGTCCTTGGAGACTTATCTATGAAGAGCAAACCTCGGATTATACGGGAGCACGAAAAAAAGAAATATTTATGAAGTCCGGTGTTGGGCGAAGATGGATTAAAGAGAGTTTTAAAACTTAGGAGGGATGGCCGAGTGGTTTAAGGCGGCGGTCTTGAAAACCGCTGGGTGAAAGCCCCGTGGGTTCGAATCCTACTCCCTCCGCCAGAAAATTTGCAAAGCAAATTTTACTAACAACCGAGAACTCTTAACCTGTAGCTTAATGCGTAAATAGTTAAAGGTTAATAGTATTTCACCGAAGGTGAAATCACGGAGAGATGCCCGAGAGGCCGAAGGGGCACGACTGGAAATCGTGTGTTCCGACAAAATCGGGACCGAGGGTTCGAATCCCTCTCTCTCCGCCAGAAAATTTGCAAGGCAAATTTTACTAATAACTTGTAACATTTAACGATTGATTGATCGGGGAGGCGGAAAGGAGGGAGGAGGGTGAAAACATTTTCTAAAAGATGGCTAATTGTGATGGTCGCTGCCGGAATATTAACCGGCATTGGGTTGAAAGAAGCGTCCGCCCAACAATATTTTAACTTCTCAGGAAAAGTGATTAACCTCCAGCGTGGAAATATAACAGCACAGGGGGATAAGGGGGAAGTTATGAATTTTGCAGTGGGCAGACGAACCATCTATGTCCCATCTCGTCTGCCTGGAGTTGGTGAGAGAGTTAGGATAACCTATTATTTTCAAAGAGGCCATAATGTGGCTTCTCAGGTGGAAATCCTTCCTCCCCCATCGCCTCCGAAGAAAAAGTAACGGATGCGCCCATAGCTCAGATGGATAGAGCGTCGGACTACGAATCCGCAGGTCGGGTGTTCGAGTCACCCTGGGCGCGCCAATAAAATAATGGAGTTAGCCATTTTGTGCTAACTCCTTTTTCATTTCTGTTTAGGTTGACATCTAACTTCTTTTTTCGTATATTCGACTTACCCTTGAATATTAAGACGATATTCCAAAGCCTGATGGGTTTCTTCCAACAAGCGAAAATCGACTACGCTCTCGTTGGCGCTTTTGCTTTGAAGGCGTACGGGTATTTACGGGCTACTGAAGATGTGGATTTCTTGGTTCGAGGCGCTCATCAAAGCAGGATTATCGCATATCTGGAATCCCTTGGTTACGAGACTATCTATCGTTCAGCAGGTTATTCCAATCATGTACATCCTCTCGCAAATCTCGGGAGGATCGATTTCATTTACGTGGAAGGAGAAACTGCTGATATCATCCTTTCGGAAACCAGGCCGTTACTCGTTCTCGATGACATATCGGTACCTGTTGTAAGAACTGAGTACCTGATTGCCCTTAAGGTCTTTGCCATGAAAAACGACCCGGAAAGATCCTTCAGGGAAATGGCGGATCTTCAGTATCTCTTGAAGCTGCCGGGGCTCGATCTTGAAGAGATTCGAGGGTACTTTGAAAAATATGGACAAATGGAGAAGTACGATGAGCTTACCAAAAGAGAGAAAGAGAAGCCTCAATCTTGACAAAGATTTGGTGCTCACCAAGGAAGACCTCGCAGCGATTGAAACCTCACAGCCTCATGACCCAAGGGATTTAGGCAGCTATCTTGATTTTCTGGATGAGGTTTGGGGGTCCGAAAGGAAAGGGACTGGGAAGAGGTTTTTCTCTGAGGAATTCCGATTAGACAGAAGGAAAGAGAGCAGCCGTCGGCCTTAATCTCAGCCTTCAATCTTGAAATCAATATCCCGCCCGAACTTGGTTCGGGGTCTCGGTTTCGAATTTTAGAATTACGTAGAAATAAATTCCCCAACTTGCCACGAAATATAGGAAGTTAACCACCTCATCTGACTTGAGGTTCTAAAGATAAAAAGCGACGATTTTCATCAACGTCCCGTCCAGGGATTCCAAGTTGCCCGGCCAGGACAACGGATCGAACAGAGTAGTCCCAGAAGCGGGGCATTCAGGATCTTTACGTCACCGATTGTCCAAAAACGGGAGAATCCAGTACCCTCGGTTGCTCTAAGAAGGGCAGTTGGAAAATCAGGATTCTTTGGGTTTAAGACGACTACCATCTCTTGCATCTATTCCGCGCCTTGCTTTTTACCCGGGGGAAGGTAGCGCACACGATGACGTGCTTCTTCGACAACTACGACCGCCCCTCCTTCCAGTGCATTGGCGGTATCCTTCAGGACTGTAGATAATCGGTGGATGAGATGAGATGTTCGGGTATTTTGCAAACGGAATAGGATAACGCTTGTTTTTTCCCCTTTTGAAAGGGCGACGATTTCCCCAAAATCAAGGTCGAATATTATTATGATTCGGTTTTCATGGGTAGCCTTTGCAAAGATCTCACCATTTGGCATCCGGTGTAGTCCTTCTTCGCGTAAGTGCTTCGCATCATGACCATTATTGCGCAGCCATTCCACAACTCTGATACTTACACCCATATCAGCGAGAAACCGCATCATCCATCCTCACAGGCTGTAAACCTGCTCTTGTGTCAGCCATGCCGCATATTCAATTGCCTGCTGGATATCTTCCCTCTCAAGGTCCGGATACCCTGCCAGGATTTCCTCGAAGCCGGCGCCATGTGCAATCTGGCCTACGATGACGGAAACGGGAATCCGCATCCCCCGAATACAGGCACGGCCTCCCATGATCTGAGGATCAAAGGTAATTCGGTCAAACATTTCTGCCACCTCCTGATCTTTCAAGTACATTCTACCCTAACTGATTCTACGAATTAAAAAGGTTCCACATCGGCAATCCCCTATGCTCAGATTCACCGCAATTTGAGAAGCCAGAGTTTTCTCTCTGGGTTTCGAGGATTTGTCCAATGTCAAGGGCAGACCCCAGACTCCGTTTCTTTAGATTCCGAACGCAGTGCGTTCGGAATGTGGCCATTTAGGAATTCGCATATGCTTTGCCATCAAGGTATGACACCGTGGGGTAAAACCCTTCGGAGTTCTTCAAGCTCCATCATCACCCTCAACGTCGCTTGCCCCATGCGGGACTTAATGTCGTAGTTGATGATGACTTTCTTAGACCGAATCTGTTCGGCCAGGCGGCGCAGTCCAATTTCATCCTCATTTGTCGGAGCACCGAACATAAGTTGTTGACGAAATTCCTTTGCCAATTTTTTCTTTAAGCGGGTGGCGGTTTGGTTGTCTATGCCTGCATCTGTTTTCAAAAGGCTGAGGGCCGAATGAAGGTCCTCCTGTGGGAGTCGCTGCATCCCAACGAGCAGACGGCAGCAATGGTCAGGTCCGCCCGACCATTTTTCAACAAACTCATCAATGGCTTTCCATCCCCGTAGGTTGAAGTACCCTACACAAAAGTCAGATCGGGTTGATAATGCGAGAGTCTCCCGAAGTGCTGGGAGAAGAGATCGGTCTATATTATCGAAGATACGGGGCATTGGTTACGCTCCAAAGATTAATAAGGAATGCAGGAAAGCATGAAGAAGGCATTTTGAGTTTTCCTGGATTTCTGGCTTCCTTATTAGGGGTAAGATTTCGATCCCGGTCTTGAAATCTCTTACGTCTGTTTCAATCACCCCCGGAAGTTGACCTATTTATACCAAAAATTTAATTTTATAGCAATTTCCAAATGGTTCCACCTTACGGGAAAAGGTGACATCATTAGGAAGATTTCCGGTCGGATTAGACCTTGGAATCCTTGATTTCTAAGCCTATTATGAATCCAGATCTCCCCCAAGGAGTGTCCTACATATTTAGGGTCTGTTTATAAATGTACTTTTCTGTCATGTCCTGATTAAATTGGGGCATCCAGTCCCGCCTTTGGCGGGATTGAAATTACTGGATTCCGGCTGGAGTTTACCCCGTTGCAGAACGGGGCCGGAATGACGATCCTGATTGAGGGAGGAATTTATAAACAAACTCTATTTAGAAAGGGGGTAGGGGGATGATCTTTGACCTTTAAGTTTGGTAATCTTGTGGTAAAATGTGATATATTTGTGTTAAAAGTTATTTTGGCTGTTGCCCAAAACAACCGTTTGCCCTTCGACAGGCTAAGGGCGAACGGTGATATATTGAAACAAAGCAACTTTTCTGTTTTTTTGATAAGGATTGAAAACCCGTGGAGGATAGGAAGTCTGATACAAAATATATGAAGATGGCTCTTGAGGAGGCGAAGAAATCTGGCCAGGCTGAGGAGGTTCCCGTAGGAGCCATATTGGTGAAAGGGGATGAGGTGATCGCCAGGGATCACAACCGATGCATTGCACTGAATGATCCCACTGCCCATGCGGAGATCCTGGTCCTTAGAAAAGCAGGAGAGATTTTGAATAACTACCGTTTGAATGATACGGTGATGTATGTGACGGCTGAACCCTGTCCGATGTGCGCCTCTGCAATGGTTCACAGCAGAATTTCAAGGCTGGTTTTTGGAGCAGTGGAGCCAAAATTCGGAGCGGTGGAATCGAGGTTTAAATTGTTGCAGGATGAGGGTCTGAATCATAAGATAGAAGTGAGTCGGGGGGTTCTTGAGGAGGAGTGTGCGGAGATTTTAAAGGACTTTTTCAAGGAACGGAGGGGAAATTTGAAAGAAGTTCGGAGTTCGCCTGCCTACGCCAAGGCTTCGGCAGACAAGGAGTTCGGAGAATTAAATAGGTAAGAAAGTTCGGAGTAGGGAGCATGAAAGGTAAAAGGGTATAGGGTGTTGGGTGCAGGGGGTAGAGCTAAAAGTTAAAAGTATCTTGCCTTGCAAGATCCAGGAGAGGTTGCCGAGTGGCTTAAGGCGCCGCTCTCGCCCGCCTGAGGCGGGTCCGCCTTTGGCGGAAAAAGCGGTTCTCCCGGCGACCGAAGGGAGGCGGAAGGAGCGAAGAGACTGAGCACAAGGAGGCGTGGGGTCGGCGACTCCTGCATGAGCGGGAGGAGGCGGAGCGAACGGAGTGAGTGAGCACATTTTACGCTCTGGCACGAGACTCAAAGAGTTGTGCCAGTTTGGTGGGATGAGAAACCACAATAAAATTACCGAAGTTTAATGGAGAGGTTGCCGAGTGGCTTAAGGCGCCGCTCTCG
>JAGXTA010000117.1 GCA_018333535.1 Deltaproteobacteria bacterium
CTGTCCTGCCGACCCACTTTACTGCTTCTGTTCAACTCCACAATGTCCGGGGCTATTATCTCATAAAGCCTCGGATTCTCATTCAAGATCGTATCGATTAATGCCAATTCCGGATCTAATGCCCAGAACGGTTTCTCTAACTTCAACCTCAGATCATTGAGTATCTTCATCCTCCTCCTCCTGCAACTTGATTTTTGTGATAATCTCGTCTAACGTATTGTAATACATCATGTTGCAGTTTATAAACAGACTCTAATTAGAGGTTAAAGGGTTTTAGTTTGGAATTTTAATTTCTGGAGATAATTCTCAGGTTCTTTGGCGGAGAAGGAATATTCCCGTCTGACGGTTGAACTTCGAAGGCCCCTATATCAAGTGCTCCTGAAGATGGGCGTGGTTCTGAAGCCCGATGTTTGTGGTACTGGTACGAGAGATCATTGGCCTCCGGATGGAGAGAAGCGCCAGCGTTGACACACGGGGAGGAGGCACTGAGGTGGAAATCTTGAGCTGTGGCATCTAAAAAGCCCGGATTTTCCCCATTGACCATCCCTCCTTCATTATAAATGACTCCTGTAAGTCCGCTGTGACTTCCTTGCCAACCGGTTTTCAACCAGTTGTTATTGAGGTGCATCATTCCTGAAGAATCGAGTAGGGCCAGTCGGCTTCCGGGTGCTGTCACGTAAACAATGTTGTTTCAACAGTCACAGGTCTTCTCATTGGTCGATAGGCGCATCAAGGTGGTATTCCCCGTGCGCGTGGAGACCACGGTATTGTTGTAGAAATAGAGAATTCCTTTCCGATAGATAGTCGTATTTCCGCTGTCCCCGCCATAATGTAAAACCTGGCTGTTTCCTGCTCCATTCGGCTCGATCAAAATATTGCCATACACAAGGGTTTTTCGATAGCTCGGGTGGTTGACCAGATCCGGGCTGTCCTCTGCATCTACCAGGTCAAGCTGCCTGTTGCCACTTTCGATCCAATTGTACCGCACCACCGTTCCGGCAGAACGATCTTTGAGGTTGTTCCCCAGGCAATTGGCGCGAAGGGGGCCAAGGTAATTAAACTGATACACCATCCCGATGGCTGCCGTGTAGGTGTTGTGTTCATAGATGCTGTTCTCGATCCCATTATCATAGATCCAGCACCCTTCTACCAATACGTTTCTTGAAGCCCAGGAGACAAAGAGCCCATTCCCTGAGTCACGTAGGATGCAGTTGCGGATGGTGACATTCTGGCCATTTTCAACGTAGATGGAAGCGGCATTCCTGCCATAACCCGTCAGCCCATTTCGTCCGGTGAAAGTGTAGGGCGTCCTGCCACTCCGGATATCAAGGTTTTCAACGACAACCCATGTAGGAATGTCCACAGCAGGGCTGTTAGCACCCCCGATCTTAATGACTCCCCGGTTTTCATTCCAGAAGTTGATTTGGCTTCTTGTGTTTGCATCACGACCATCTATAATCGGTAGTTCACCCTCTTGGTTCGGTATGCCCCGAACCACGAAAGGTTGCTGCTCGGTTCCCTGAACGGCAATCCCCCACTTTTCTTTGTAAGGTTGTTGACGCCAGTAAATCAAAACGTGATCCCCTGCCTTCATATTCTCCCACGGAACATCCCCGATATTTGAAAATGTTTTCCCCACCCCTACCTCATAAGTTCCTGAAACTGCCAGAAGAGGGAAGCATAATGAAAAAAGAAGAAGAAAAAATATTCTGTAAATTATAGCCATCTTGTCTACTCCCTTTCTTGAGGAAACGGTAACGCATTTTACACGCAAATAATATGCCAACATTAGCTTATAGGTAATCGAGTGAAATAGAGGATGTTTAGTAAAAATGGAGAGATAGAGAAATGAACATTTTTGAGCTTCGATCATTTTTGTGCAGTAATCTCTGGGGTTGAAAAAATCAAATAGGGTTTAATTCTTATTCTTGACTCTCTTAAAGTTAAGGGAATCCTTTTGCGAAAGACACGCAACACAGCGTCTCCTTTTGGTATGAGATAGAAAAATAGGGGACGTTGTAACCTCGCTAAAATTGACAGTGGGTTAAAATTGTAGTATTTTTAACCACATAAAAGAAGTGGAGGGTGAGGGGATCATTCCCCTTTTATATTTAAAATAGGAGATTTCTGGAAAAGCCAGAAATCTCTGATTACACCGATTAGGATCCGATTACATAGATTAGAAATGCAGAGAGCGAAAATTAGTTTTTAGTGCTCTCAATAGATAAATTAAGGATGGTTGTCGGTGAAAGAGTTACTACCACTTGTGTCAAAACCAGTCAGGTATTTAGGCCGGGAGATCAATTCTATCAGAAAAGATCCCTCCGAAGTCAGACTGAATTTCTGCCTCGCCTTTCCGGATGTCTATGAAGTGGGGATGTCCCACCTCGGCATCCAGATCCTCTATCACATCCTTAACTCAAAAAACGGAGTGGCCTGCGAAAGGGTCTTTGCCCCCTGGGTCGATATGGAGAAGGTCCTGAGAGAGAAAAGAATTCCCCTTTCTTCTCTCGAGTCATCCCTCCCCCTTAATCAGTTCGATATCCTCGGCTTCTCCCTTCAGTATGAACTCTGTTTCACCAATGTTCTCAACATGCTCGATCTCTCCAACATCCCTTTCTTTTCAAAGGATCGGGACGATCGGTTTCCGCTCATCATCGCAGGAGGCCCCACCGCCTTCAACCCGGAGCCTGTGGCTGATTTCTTCGATGCCATTGTCATCGGAGATGGCGAAGAGGCGGCGCTTGAGATCTGCGATGTGGCGATCCAATGGAAAGAGTCTCATGGGAAAAAAGAGGATCTCTTAAAATCGCTTTCGAAGTTGAAGGGCATCTATGTCCCCAGCCTTTCTCAGGGCCATAAGATCCAGAAGAGGATCATCTCCGACCTCAACCGCGCCCCTTTCCCCACTTGTTCCATCGTCCCCTTTATGAAGGTGATTCATGACCGCCTCAATGTGGAGGTCGCCCGGGGTTGCAAACGGGGATGCCGTTTCTGCGAGGCAGGGTTTATCTACCGGCCTTATCGAGAGAGAGATCCGGATGGGATTCAGGAGATTCTCAACGCCTCGTTGAAACGGACGGGCTACGAGGAGATCTCCCTGCTCTCTCTCAGTGCAGGAGACTATTCCTCCATCAAGCCTCTTCTTTCGAATCTGATGGACCGATTCGAGGCAAAGCGGGTGGCGGTCTCTTTCCCATCATTAAGAATTGAAAGCATCGTCGGCCATCTCGCAGGGGAAGTGAAACGGGTCCGAAAGACAGGATTCACCATCGCGCCCGAGGCCGCAACCGAGCGGCTCCGAAAGGTGATCAATAAGGAACTGGACGAGGCCATCCTCTTTCAAGGGGTAAGAGAACTTTTCTCCATGGGCTGGAAGAAACTCAAACTCTACTTTATGATCGGCCTTCCCACCGAGAAGGAGGAGGATGTAAGGGGCATCATCGACCTTTCCAGAAGGATCTCCTCTCAGGGAGAACGCCAGAGAATTCATCCCCAGATCAGTGTGAGCGTCTCCACCTTTGTGCCAAAACCTCATACCCCCTTTCAGTGGGAACCACAAATCTCTCTCGAAGCGATGAAAGAGAAACTCCAATTTTTAAAGGATAATTTGAAGAAGAAAAACCTCCGTCTCAAATGGCAGGATCCCCATCTCAGTCTCCTCGAAGGGGTCTTCTCAATGGGAGACCGGAATTTGTCGAGGGGTCTGGTCGAGGCCCATCGGCTTGGATGCCGGTTCGATGGCTGGAGTGACCAGTTTCGCTTCGATCTCTGGGAAAATGCCTTTGAGAAGGCAGGGCTTGAGATGACCTCCTACACCCGGAAAAAGGGTTTTGAAGAAACGCTTCCATGGTCTTTCATTGAAACAGGGATCGGAGCCGATTTCTTATGGAAGGAGTATCAGAAAGGCTTGAAGGAGGAGGTCAGTCCTCCCTGCACAGCGAAGGATTGCCATCGCTGCGGCCTCTGTGACGGAAAAGATATTGTTGTGAGAGAAGCGCGCCCCGTAGAAATGGATTCGTTAAAAAAAGCGGATAGGAGTGAGATTCGAAGGAAAGGTCTCAGGATGAAATTTCGGTTGACCTTTGTCAAAAAAGGGGAAATCCGGTTCGTCAGCCACCTCGAATTAGCGCATCTCTTCTACCGGTCGGCAAAGAGGGCCGGCCTTCTTCTCCATCACTCTGAGGGATTTCATCCGATGCCGAGGATCATTTTCGAAAAGGCCCTTCCGGTGGGGGTGGAGAGCCTGAGAGAGATCGTTGACATCGAATTGGATGGAAGGATCTCATCAACGGAATTGATGGAGAGGCTCAATCAGACCCTTCCGGACGGAATTGAAATCATTGAAGTCAGAGAAGTCCTTTTTCCCTTGCCCTCTTCCTCTCTTCCGCATCGGTCGGTCTATCGGATTTTCCTGGACCATCTCCTCTCAAAAGAAGAGGCCCAATCCAGACTGAAAAAGGCCATGGAAAAAGGAGAACTCTTCATCCTCCAGGAGAGGAAGGAGAAGGAGAGGAGGATCGATCTTCTACCTCTGATTGAGAGGGTTGAAGTGAAGGAAGAAACGGAAGAGCTGGGTGAAAAGGCCGGTCCGGTCTTAGAGCTTGTTCTTCGGAGCCTTAGCGGAAAGACAGCAAAGCCCAATGAGGTTGTCGAAGCCCTTCTGGGCATACAGGGAGAAGCGCTTGCCCAATGTAGAATCATCAAGATGGAGTAAAGTGAGTAGATCGCATAATGCGTAAATTCTAAATTCGAAGCACGAAATTCGAAACAATTTCAAATGTTCCAAACAAATAAAAGTTTAATAAATTTGAATTGGCCACTTTGAAAATTCGGATTTGTTTCGGATTTCGATATTAGAATTTCGGATTTCCGCGCCTCAAGGAGCGGATTATGGCCAACGAACTCATCATTAATGTGATGCCTCAGGAGACAAGGGTTGCCCTTTTAGAAGACCGGGTCCTTGCAGAGCTCCACATCGAGCGCACCCGGGACCGGGGGATCATCGGAAATATCTATAAAGGGAAGGTCGTTAAGGTTTTGCCGGGCATGCAGGCCGCGTTCGTGGACATCGGATTAGAGAAAGCCGCCTTCCTCTATGTCGCTGATGTTTATGGAGGGATGGAAGAGTATGAGGAGATGGGTTTTTTAGGCCTGGAGATGACCAACTACATCAATCCTCCGTCACAGATCCAGGACCTTCTCTTTGAGGGCCAGGAGGTGCTGATTCAGGTCTCCAAAGAACCCATCGGCACTAAGGGCACCCGGATCACATCCCACATCACACTTCCGGGCCGCTACCTCGTCTTCATGCCCACGGTGGATCATGTGGGTGTCTCGAGGAGGATCAGAGACGAGAAGGAACGAAGGAGATTGCGGGAAATCGCCCAGTCCGTCAAACCTCCTTCGGGCGGCATGATTATCCGCACAGCCAGTGAAGGAGCAGAGCCCGAGGAGATTCGAAATGATATGGAGTTTCTTCTCCAGATCTGGGGCAACATCCAGAGGAAGAAGGAGAATGCCTCCGTGCCTTCCCTCATCCACAGTGATCTCACATTGATTCTCCGAATGATTCGCGACCTCCTCTCCCCTCAGATCAACCGGATCATCATCGATTCGAAAGAGGAACACGAGAGCATCGTCTCCTTCATCAACACCTATATGCCCAAGCAGAAATATGAGATTCTCCTCTACGAGGAGAAAGAGCCGATCTTCGATGCCTATCGCATTGAGATGGAGATCGACAAGATTCTCGGAAGGAAGGTCTGGCTCAAATCAGGAGGCTATATCGTCATCGATATCAGTGAGGCAATGGTAGCCATCGATGTGAATACCGGCAGATATGTCGGCAAGAGGAATCTGGCTGATACGATCCTGAAAACGAACCTTGAGGCGGCCAAGGAGATCGCCTACCAGTTGAGGGTTCGCAATATCGGAGGGATCATCATTATCGATTTTATCGATATGGAGAGAGAGGGAGATAAAGAAAAAGTCTATCAGGCCCTGGAGGAGGCCACCAAGAAGGATCGACAGAAGACCAACATCTTTAAGATCTCGGAATTAGGGCTTGTGGAGATGACCCGTAAGCGGACACGTGAGAACATCTCGAGAGTTCTTGATGAGCCATGCCCATATTGCGAAGGGGCCGGACATGTCAAATCGAAGGTCACGGTCTGTTACGACATCTTCCGTGAAATCGAGAGAACAACTTCCCAACTGGGAGGCAATAGCATCATGGTCGAAGTCCATCCGGACGTGGCAGACCTCCTCTACGAGGATGAAAGGACCAGGGTGGAGGAGCTGGAGAGGAAATTGAAAAAGAAGATCGTGATCAAGGCCAAGTCCGGCTTCCACCAGGAACAATTCAACATCATCGAAGTTTGATCTTCTATCAAAGGGGAGGAGTTAGAGGGTCAGGTCCCAACATTCAACATCGCATTGGAATCACCCATAAAAAAGTGGGCTCGATTGCTGAAAAGATGTTTAAAAACAGTTGGATGGAGAGGATGATTGAGCAATATTTGAAAAATCGTCGATGAACTGGCAGAACTATCATGTATCAAAACTTTGATCAGCATGAGGACCGCTTGATTCAAGCCCTTGGAAATTAAAGGGGATTTGCTCCCTTGATCTACTCCTTAAAAAGAAGTTTCCGGGATTTGACAAATACCGCAAAATCATTTAATATTTTTCGATAATAATTTCGGAGGATTTCGATGTTTGCCGTATTGAAAACTGGAGGAAAAGAGTATCGGGTCGCCAAGGGGGATATCATTCGGGTAGAAAAATTGGCCGGCAATGTGGGAGATCAAGTGATCCTTAAGGATGTCTTAATGATCTCGGGGGAAGGCCAGGTCCACCTGGGTACCCCCAATTTGAGCAACGCGGCCATCACAGGCGAGATCGTGCGCGAGGTCAAGGGGAAGAAGGTCCTCACCTATAAGATGAAAAAGCGGAAGAATTACCGCAGGATGAAGGGACATCGCCAGACCTATACGTATCTGAAGGTGAATGAGATTGCTTTAAGCTAACACACAAATGGAATATTGGAATTGTGGAATAATGGAATAATGGGTTAAACCAACATTCCCTCATTCCAGTATTCGGATTTTGGATTTTTGGGAGGTTCGTATGGCACATAAGAAAGCAGGCGGAAGTTCCCGGAACGGCAGGGATAGCGCCGGACAGCGTTTGGGAGTGAAGCGGTTCAGCGGCCAATCGGTCCCCGCAGGCAGTATCCTGGTCCGTCAGAAAGGCACACGGATTTTTCCCGGAGAGAATGTAGGCATGGGAAAGGATTACACCCTTTTTGCCAGAATCGAAGGGATCGTCAAATACGAAAAAAAGGGAAGAGATAAGAAACAGGTGAGCGTTTACACCCAGAGCCTTTAAACCTGCCCTTCGATAGCCTGTGATCAAGAAAAATGAAGTTTGTGGATCAAGTCAGAATCCGGGTGATGGCAGGCAATGGCGGAAATGGATGCGTCAGTTTTCGAAGGGAACGCTATGTTCCCAAGGGAGGTCCTGACGGCGGTGATGGCGGCAAAGGTGGGGATGTGATCCTCCAGGCAGACGGCCAGCTCTCAACCCTTCTCGATTTATCCTACCCCCAGCAGTTGCGTGCCCGAAAAGGGACCCACGGTAAAGGTAAAAACCAGACAGGAAAAAATGGCGAAGATTTCATCATCCGGGTCCCGGCAGGCACGCTTGTCCGGGATGATGAGAGCGGTGAACTGTTGCAGGACCTTCTCTTTGATGGACAACAATTCATCGCAGCTGCAGGGGGCCGGGGAGGCAGGGGAAATGCGGGGTTTGCCACCTCAACTCATCGCACCCCCCGCCATGCAGAAAAGGGAGAAGAGGGCGAGGAGCGATGGTTGAGACTCGACCTGAAACTTCTTGCGGATGTGGGCCTCATCGGTTTTCCCAATGCGGGAAAGTCAACCCTTCTCTCCCAAATATCCTCTGCCAGGCCTAAGATCGGGGACTACCCTTTTACCACCCTCGCTCCCAATTTAGGTGTGGTGGAAAGAGAAGAGGGCAGGGCCTTTATTGTGGCCGATATCCCAGGCCTGATCGAAGGAGCCTCGAAGGGAGCAGGCCTCGGGCTGACCTTTCTCCGCCATGTCGAGAGAACGAGGCTTCTGATCCACCTTCTGGACATCTCGGGGGAGCCGCCACAAAATCCATTAAAGAATTTCCTCACCTTGAACAGCGAATTGAATGCCTACCACCCCTCTCTGGGCGAAAAGGTTCAGATTGTTGTGCTGAATAAGATCGATCTTCCTTCTGTCCGGAAGAAGGCAGCAGAGGTGAAGAAACAGTTCGAAGGGATGGGGGACCGCTTCTTTGCAATCTCAGGAAAAACAGGAGAAGGCGTGAAGGAACTGATGGAGGCCATCTCTCAGATGCTGGATTGAAAAGGCACCATTGATTTATAAAATCCCTCCTAACCTCCCTTTTCCAAAGAGGGCTTCACGAAATTCTAACATGTTGATATTATTGAGGTAATTTAATACATGATATGGCCATTTCCTAACCAAGTAAAAACCTTTGTAATTCATATACTTACAAACCGGCTACTAACTGTTTTGCCAATTTTGGGGGCCTTTGGACCCCCTCAAAAAGGGCTGGTTAGGAAGACCCTTTTTCGTGAAGCCCATCTTGCATTGATCGA
>JAGXTA010000118.1 GCA_018333535.1 Deltaproteobacteria bacterium
CAAAGTGAAAAACCGAAATGTCAAAACTGCATGAGGCGATTGCCGCCTGGAAAGAATCGCCGCCCTATGAAGGAGTCAGGGCAGCCGAACATGAAGACATCGAAAAAATCGATGACGAATCCCGAATCAAAATGGAGACCATACTTGAAGCAATGGAATGGCCGCAACTTATTGTTTTCAAGTATGGGGATTCAGATAGGGTGGCGGCGCCTTTTGTTTTAGGAATAAGCTCCGGAGGAAATCCCCTCATGCGAGCCTATCAACTCGAGGGAATTTCCCGAAGCGGCAAAGGGGAGGGCTGGAGGGTCTTCCAGATTGTCAAGATGGAGAACGTAGAGAACCATCAAGATTTTTTCGATTACAAAGAATATGAATTTAACGACCTTTACCCCTGGACGTACAAAGTGATTAGGATGGTTAAAGGGGTTGAGATTGACTTGAGCCAAAGGCAACGGGAAAGGTACGCACAAATGATGGCCGTTAAATAAAGGGGGGGTTGGTCATGCCATATTCAATTAAGCGACACGAAGTCGATCGTCTCCTCAACGTCCTCGTTCCTTTGGGCTGGACGCTCGTTGAAGAGCGTTACGAAAACGGTGGGATAACCCTGGTTATCCACAAAGAACTTTCCCGCGAACTTCTCGCCGCCTCCGGCGAATTAGAAAAGATGTCCTCCCCCCAATAAAATTCTTTTTGTTTCCCGCAAGTGAGTCCACAGCCCACGCCCCAAAAAACTACAAAGACGGTGGCAAGAGTCCCCCAGCGCCTCGGATTTCCAGGCGGAACGCCTGGCCCAGCCTGGGATAACCCCAGGTTGGGGGGGTGCTGGGGGACTCTTGCCACCGTCTGTATGGGAGCCACCTACGTTATTAGAAACACAGCGTTATCGACTCACTTGCGCAGGCTTTAAGCCTGTCTTCGATGGTTGCTATACCAAACAGTGTTTGATTTTTGGTTTTTCCGCTGCGGAGAGATGCGACCTAATAAGGATGCCTTTACGAAATATCAAAGAGGTGTCGAGGAAAGGAAAGGTTTGCGTAGCGGTAGCTGGAGTCGAAAGGTTGCCCGAAAGGGGGAGCATCGAATGGCTCTTCTGAGAGCCAAAGTGTCTTTTCGGTGAGCACAATTAGGGCGCAGTAGTTTTGCGCCCGTGCTCACCGATTACGTTTGTTCCGAGGATTTTCTACGCAGATCAGGACGCTACACGTTTCGGAAGCGGCCCTGCGTACTGTTTAAGGTTTCAAATTGAAGAAAAATCTTTATTAATCAGCGACGAAGATTTCTTCGAGCTGGTCTTGAATGGCTTGCCATTCAGGGAACATCTCAGCTGCAGCTCCGATGGCCCTTATGGGGATTGTTCTCATCCACTCGATCCCGACGGAGCTTCCGTATCTTGCAACGTCGTGGATCGACGGCGCTACGCCGGTTTGCCTTTCGTAATTTCCGATATAGTCGGCGAGCGAAGTGATTGCCGACTCCGGAGCATCCGGAGGGATTAGGTAGATTTCCCTTGCCATGTCCTCTGCAGCGGCCCACCAGGCCGTCATTCCTCCAACAACTTCGTGGTCGTCAGAAAAGGACCTGATCACATCTTTAACGAATTCAACCACCTCCCCAGCGGCAATCATGGCTTCATATTCGTGGCTATATTTTAAGCAGTAGGTCTGAAAAGAATCCTTTATCATCGGAGCGTAAGCGAACGTGATCTCCTCGATCGTTGCATACTCTTTGTCGAGGTGCGGCCATTTTATTGTTTTTCTCCAATTAGGATCATAGTCGTCAAGCATGTCAATCGTACTTGGGTCCGTTGGCTCTGGTGCCCTGAATTGAAAACTTCGGATGTCTTTAAACGCCTCGAGGGGATCGTTTTCGATCCACCAGGGCATTAAGCCTCGGATGGCCTGGTCAAGCATCATAAAAGCTTTCGTGTGATCTTCCTTGAGGAAATCATCCTTTCCGGTTGACATTATCATAGATCCAATCAGGGTATCTTTAAAAGGGATCCAGAACTTTCCGGGAGGAGGTTTTACTCGTTTAGGATCAATAAGGGAAGACGCCTTTGAGTAATCAAACATATCCCGAAGGAGCTTGGCATCCGTTTCTTTGGTGCGGTATGCTTCATCTCTGAAATCTGTATACATTTTCATTAAACCATCTTTAAATTTCTTTTGATCTGAGGCATGGACATCATATGACCACCTGGCAAAATCGTCTAAATTTCCAGTTTTCGGCATTCTGTGCCATGCGTCATCGTCCGTGGTTTCAAGGGTCTTGGCGGTGATGTCGGTGACGATTCCCATAAAACCACCCAGGCAAAGACCCACTCCAAAGAGCTGGTCCGTCGTTTGAAGGATCTCAAGGCTTTCCCCAAACGTCGGGAGAATTCTCCTCAACCTATTAATTCGGTCAGCCTTTGATTTCCAATGAAAAGGGTTTCTTTTTGCCAAATCTTCAGTGATTCTTTTCTTCTTCATAGCAGTCATTGTAATGAAGGTAAACATATTTAGGGCATTGAGGATGTCCTGGCCCAACAAAACCCAACCAAACCTTGCGATATAAGAACCCCAATGCCTAAACGCTATACTTGCCGTGATTCGCCCAAGGACCGAGATGGTAACCAGGGCGTCCTCGACGTTGTCAAGGACGGTGGCCACCGCGCCAAAATTTTTCATCCAGGTTGGCGTTGCGCTTGCCAACGCCTTTAAGAACCTAAATTTTTTGTATTGGAGTGATTCGATTTGGTCAGGCGTTAAGGGAGACGGTAGTTTCCTTTTTATTGCCCAAATATGGGCCGCCCTTTCCTCGGCGGAGATCCGTGCCCTTGGGACGATATGAATAACATCCGAAAATCCAGGGACGTTGATGGTGTTCCCGTGCCTCGCTTGGTATGCGGTGCGCCGCCTCTCAAACTCTTCCGTTGTGAATTTAGGTAGGAATCCCTTAAAGTCAATCCAGGTCCGTTCGTTGTAGTCCTTTCGGACCCGCTCCAGTTCCGCCTGGTAAGACGGAACGGACCGGATTGCCTGATAATACGGGTCTTTCCCGTATTCTAAGGCCCTCAAAACATCTTCTTTTGTTCCCACCAGGATTCTCTCGAGGCCGTTTTTTGCGATTTTAGCACGCCTGCGACCCCAAAGCCAAGAAATTCGTTGTGCTGATGCCCCCAGGAGCCACGATCTCCCCTGGGTCAAGGGGTTAGTATGGGGGGTTTTGGGATTGGGGGCGGCGGTTCAATGGTTATGACCTCAACCTGGTAGTGCTCCAGGATCCTTTGGAGGTCAGAATCGATGTACGGACACAGCAGCACCATCTTCGCAGGCTTATCTATCTTAGGATCCTCCTCCCAAAGAAACTTATAGGACAAACATTGTCCCACAGCTCTGAGATATGGAGACGAAGCCACCTCAATAATCCAGAGCTCGCTTTTCTTCTCCCCGATCGCATCGATCCTCTTTGCAGTTGAAGCATACCACATCTTTTTCATCGCTTCGTCTGCCACAACGTTTGTGAGATCCGGCCCACCGACACGGACATTATAATAAAACCTCTCAAAATTGGAAGCGAAGCGATCCAAAAACAGATGCCACAGCGGAATATCCGGAGGTAACATCTGCTGCGGTTCACCGCGCCACGTTATTTCATACGGTCTTCCAAGGTCTGTTGGCATTGGGGGCAACCCTTCTTGATCCATTTCAAATCTGTTTCGATCTTTGCGAGCCTCGACGCTATATGAACCAATCCACCCGCAAGGGTGAAAAGATTTGCCAGGGCAATACCCAAAATCATAATCCACGCCTCGTATGTCATTTAGCCTACCCCCATAATTGGTAAGTGGTCCGCCCTATCCGGCGTCGACATGGTCATAGAAAAGTTATCCAAATAATCAACATCATAGTGGTTGGCAAGCATTGTATATTTTATCTTCAGGGCTGTGTTTATTTCTGTCCAGCCCGGAGGAGTGGATAGAACGTGTTGGTAATGTGCCCAATCGGGAGGTCCGGGTATTAAACCAACCGTACCGATTAATGAATATACGCCGTCAGTGATCCACGCTTCCAATAATAAATCATGTAAAGGCAAGGGGTCAGTGCTGCGGAGATATCTCAAAATCAGGTCAGTGTTACTAGGAGCAGAGACGTAGGGATAAGATAGGCTAAAATTGAAAACCTCGCCCGCGAAGTTAGCTTCCTGTTTGGACATACCGTATTGACCGTAATGAGGCCCGTACCACCAAATCGGGTCGCCGATCCAATTACCTAGGCTCGAAGTGAACTCCCTGTTTTCAGAGGATGGTATAAGTTGGATGGTTGACAAAAATTACCCCTCATTCCTTCTCCGGCATGGCGAAGCAGGTTGCGAATCCTCCGATCTGTGGGTTTGGAGAAGACGGGCCTTCTGCCCTTATAATTAATGGCCCCTGCCCGCACGGCGCGGGTGAATTTCCCATAGCGATTACCATACCCATGGGTTGGCCGGCTCCTCCCAGAAAGAAAGTCCCGCTTTCTCCTGCGTTCCCAAAAGTAATATGAATCCAGCACTCACCATTAACGGTTAAGGCGATTGTGGAGACATAGAGCCTCAATTTTCCCGATACCGTCGCCAACGTTTGGGATCCCGGGGCCTGGAATTCAATCTTAGCATTTAGGGAATCCCTCCACCACTTCGGGTATGGGATTCGTTCGATTAAAAGTTCTGGCTTTACCCTTGGCTGTATTGGCGGGTTCGGAGGCGGAGGTTTTTTCGGCTCAATTTTTTCCCTTACTTTTTGGAAAACCTCCGGCTCGTCCCATCCCAACTCCTTAATCCGGGACTCTACGTATTTGATCTCTGCCTCAAAGTCTTTCGCCGCCCTTGCGGAGAGTTTCGCTTTTTCCTTGGTCCATCGATCAAACGATCTTTCCCCCGGGGCCAGGGGTTTTAAAGTTTCGACGAAAAACGGAGAAGCCACAATGCGGGTTAATTTTCCTGGCTTGGGTTCTTCAAAGATCACCGGCGGCGGAGGCGCCGGTTTAAAAGCCTGGAGCTTAGACTCGATCTCAAGGATATCATCTTTCGTTAACGGTCCATAATCCAGGGCCCACTGTACAAATGCGATTCCATATTCTGTTTTCGGTTCAAGATCGAGCGGAGCGATGCCTTTTCTAAAGCCCGCGAGCAAGCCCTCGATATCAAGGATCTCCTCATCCGTGAGCTTTCGCCGCTGGTTGAGCCAAAGAGTGAAAGCAATTCCGGCTCCGGTTTGTAGTTTAGGCGTTATTGGTGTTGCCATTAGCCTCAGCCTTAATTATCTAAAAGTAAGATAATAAACCACCCCCGTCTCTGACGGGGGGCTTCCGAATTGCGTCCCTTACCTCCGCAATTCGGAAATGGCGTCCCTTAAGTGTTGCTGATCGATTGCGAGCTCAGACCTGTAATGGTCCTGGGCCTCCCGGACCTCTTGTAGGTACTGGGCCCTGGTGAAACCTTTAGCCCTGTAATAATCTCTTGCTTCCCTTATCGCTCTATCCCTCATGGCGATAAGTCCCCTTTTCTTTATTGCGGATGTCCTCCTAGCCTCCTTAACGTCAATATAACTCATTTTTAGCCTCCTTTCTGTTTTAGCCAGAATTATTTATTTCCCCCGTAAAACCAAAATTTATTGATCAACGTTTTAATGTCATGGTCCTCATCGAGCATCGGCTCGATGTTAATGGAAACCGTCAAAGCATGGTCGTAAAGCGTCGAATCGTTCCACGTCAAAAAATCCAATTCAAACGGAGGCTCATCTAAATCAAGACCCAGGGAAAAGGGAAAGACGCAATCGTCAAGCCTGAGATTTTGACCGGTATTGAATGGGAGAATTTGATGAAGCCCGATTCGGGCGACGAAATGAAGTGTGCCGGCGGGTCCAGAAGGGAAATAAATAGATCCGCCCGTTAAGCGTCCCCTCGTAAGCTTAACGGTCGTTACAAGGGGGTTGCTTTCCGGGGTGTTCTTTGGGGTGCTGATGTATTGAACGATATCCATTCATTTTTGATTATTAAAAACAGGTCCTATCCTCCCCCAGGAGAAAGCAAGTATCTCAAAAGGACTGCTGTGACGTTACTTTTAACGTCAACGAAAAGTCCCCGCTTAAAAAACAAAGGTGGGTTATAACCACGGATATCGACAGAGCTTGTAAGCGCCGCCAGATCGATAACAGCCTCCGCGTTGGCGTCGCTTCCGTCCCTAAGAACGGCGGTTGCTGCGCCCACGGCGTTCGCAACAAGCTCAACGGAAAATAAAAAGCAAGGAGAAGGAGAAACAAGGGAGTCGCCGGTTATCCTGCGGTAGGCGACTCCCTTGGATTTCAAAAGTAAATTTTCCATCTTTTTGGCCTTAATCCCTTAACTGCTGAATCACCGTCTTGACCGTTCCGACTGCGCTCTCGCCGGTGATCTTCAACTTGATGTCCCCATAAGGGTCAGGATTAAACCAGTCCTCAGGCTCGTTTATCCTCCCGAAGGGAAGATAAAGCGCGCTATGGAGCGAATACCCGAAAGCAACAGCGTGGAAAAGAACCTCGACGGTGTCAAGAGCGTTGACGCCCGCTGCTCCAACCAGGCCTTCAGTGGTGATTACCTCACCGGCCATGGTCGTAAGACCAACAACGGAAAGGGTTGTCCCCTGTGCAACAAACGCATTAGTCATGTCGAAGAGGTCGGCGTTAATCGTCCCAGCGCCGGTGAGTCGCTTTTTCACACCCTGGGTGAGGATCCCGAACATAGCCCGGTTTTCAAGGATTAAATCCCGGGAGTCGATGTCATACGGGACATACTTGTCTGCGTCGCAAGACATCTTAATTTTCTCAACCGTCAAAATTGGTGAACTTCCGGTACTTAAAGCCTCAATCATAATCATCCGGTAAGGAAAATCCCGCGGGAGATCAATTGTCTCTACAGCCCCATCTACAGCGGTGTGGCTATAAATTTCCTTTGTCATAAAGAAACCAAGGTTTTGACCCCATCCCTCCTCGATGATATTTGCAATGACAGAGATGGAATGTCCTGTTGCCGCCCAGGTAGTCACGTCGGCGTCCGTGAAAGTGTTTGTTATTTTTAGCTGCGGGTTTTTGAACTGAGCAGGCTCAAAATACCTGTTGGGATCGTTCTTTCCAATCCCAAAATGAATCGTGCACTGTTCGGTCTGGACGGCGTTGTCGTCCAGATTGAGATCCATGGACGGTAGCGCTCCGAGTTCCGGCACGTTAAGGGCCTGGAGCTCTTTCATCGATGCTGAAACAATAACGTCTGATCCGTCGATGAGTTCAATCTTCGCGAACTCATCATGCGGCTTCACGTCGGAATCCTCAGTCATGGCCGCGCCGTTGGTCATGCGGACGATGATATCAATCGAAGAGATAGGATCTCGGACGTTGATATCCACGGTCTTTGTCTGAGCCGCGGTGAAGGCCTCGTCTTTCAGAAGATATACTTTGCGTGTCTTCATGGTTTTGTGTCACCTCCGTTTTCATGATATAAAGTTAGTTCTGTCATTCCTGCGGAAGCAGGAATCAAGAAGAATTATCCCATCTTCTTTTTTCTCAGCGCCTGGGAAATCTGTTTCACTCTCTCCAGGTTCCGGAGATCCCCTCGAGGGAATCGAGGAGCAAGAGACGTCGCCTTGATCGTCTCCGCATACGGAGCGAAAGCCGCGCCGTAATCCGGAGCAGCGATAACCACGCCCTCAGCGAATCGCCCTGGCCCTTTCCGTGCGGCCCGATCCTGCCACCTGGCAGTCCCTGCCTTGCCTACGCCCTTGGCGTATGAATCAGCGGCAGCTGCGGCCGTCATTGCGGCCTTGTGGGACTCCTTTGCTGCGGTAGCAGACTGCGCCCAGTCCCGCTTCGGGTTTTTGATACCAAGCGTGTAGTCCTCAGTCCTCTGTGGAGTCACGCGTCCCCACTTGTCTTGGATTGCCTGAATAGACTTAATCTCAGCCATGATCATTACCTCCTTTTGGTTTGAGTGACAAAAAATGTCAACAACTGATCAGTTTCTATCCATATATACGACATTTTGTCACTTGTCAAGCGTTATTTGTGGGGCATTTTGCTACGCAAACTTTGCATAGTAGCTATGCAAAGTTTGCATAGCAGTTATGTAAACTATGCTCTTGACTTTTACCCCCCATTTTTGGGAATATAGAGGAAAATCTTTCCGGAGGAGGCGAATGAATAGATGCAGGATTTGTGGGCGAGAAGACCTTCCTCTTGATGAACACCACATTATCCCGGTAGCAACCGGAGAGACGTGGGAGAAACCCTATAATCGAGACAGGATTCAAAGGAAGTTTGGTTTTTATCGGAACTATCCAATAGCCTTGCTGTGTAAGAGTTGTCATAAATACATTCACGAGTGGCTCAAAAATCCACACAACATGCTTTTCGAGAGATCCTGTGAATTCTGTGGAAAAGCGGTCCTTATCGGGTTTGATGGTGACGTTGAAGTTTCATATGAGCTAGAAGGCGTGAGCTGTCATTATGATTCTGCGGAGGTGCAAATTGAAGCATTCAAAAAGAATACCCAACGGGTGTAGCTTGGCGGTCGTGGAGACACTTTTTAAGGTGATTGATAAGCATGGGAGAAACTATTGCACACCATCCCAAAAAAGAATATTGGAACTACTCAGGACCTATCATGGGATTGTTATTGCAAGAAGCACCCTTAACCTTTGGCTGAACCTTCTAGAGAAAGAGCATTGGGTAAAGAGGTACCGCCGCCATTATAAGAATTCCTGTGGAAAACCTGTTTGGTTGTCTACAGCGTACTATCTTCAGCAAAAGGCGATTAACTACCTGAACTCATTAGTGAACTGGGCAAAAAAGGCGCTTCGGCTTTCTCGTGTCCGATTTTATGGACAATATAAGAGTAATACGAACAAGATTATGTCCCAATTTTCGTTTTTTACTCCTTCTTCTACTACTCTTAACCCCTTTAAGGAGGTCGGTTCGCTCCATTGAAGAGCTTTATGACCGCAAAGCGGTCTCCTTTAAGGAGAAAATCTTTTTTCGCTGTGCCAAAAATCATTTCCAAGGGGGTAGTTTATGAACCCGATCGATTTTGCAATGGCCTGTATGCTGGTTTGCTTAAAATGGCGGGCTTCATCAACATCCTGGGGCCGAACAGAAAAAAGAAACACCCTCGTAAAAGGTTTCCCCGGATCATATCATCTAAACTGGCTCGGAATGGATATCGTCCTGGACGACCAAAGAAAGATCTTGGAATTTGAAAAGGATTGTGCTATTTTCCAAATACAGGCGCTGTATGAAGGAAATCATTACCACCTTCAACCTAAATAAACTTGTCCCGATGAAAATCGGGAAGGAGGGTAAATTATGAGCTGGGAATCCATATTTAAAAACATCGAAAACCTCCTCAAACTCATCACAATAATTGGGCCAATAATTGAATTCATTGAAATGCTTTTTGGAAAGGTCTTTCCCGGGCAAAAGAAAGGGGAGAAAAAAAAGGCCCTTGCGATGGAATGGGGGAGATTAATTGTGTCCCCAGAAGTGGGAGACGAAGAACTCTCCGCGATGATCGAGGAGGAGGTCGCCGCGCGAAACGACTCCGGCGAGTTTACTCACTGTCCCCAGGGCTTTTAAAACTAAATCTTAGGCTCAACCTTCTTCCATGGGTCAATTCCATTTTCCTTATACTCCTGAATTTGTTTCATCCTCAAATTGAAACACTCAGGGCAAAGCCCGTGCGTTTCAGAGTTGTCGTGAAGCGGCTCCTTCTGTCCAAAAAGGATTTTACAATCCATACAAATCTGCCTCATAGTTTCCCCCTATCCTTCTTTTTTAATCTGGGAATACTTTCCCGCGTCGTCAAGAATTTCTTTAAACTGCGCCTGAGTGATTGAAGTTTTGAGGGTTAGAATTTGGATCATTCCAAAAAGCACCTGTTTAAGACCGATCTCAGAAAGGTCATAAACACGAGCCTTAAGGTCTCTCGCCTCATCCAGATAAATTGGGAAAACTTTTTCACGTGCCATCAAATATCACCTCTTTCTTTAGCCGCTGATTTCCTACCCCTCATTTCTGAAGATTTATAAAATTCTTCCAAGAATACACCACAGCTCTGCTGGGGGGATGAATTGGCTTTTTGGTTGCAGGTGGAACATCTTAGCATCTTGTCACCGAACATGTTACACCGGAGCATCTCTTTCCCACAGTCAACGCATTTTGCTCGACGCAAGCGACGTTTATATTTCAAACGGTGGTGTCCCATATTTAGAACCTAATCTTTTGGTTTGGATTAGATGCCCCACAGTTCTACTGTGGGGAGTATTCACTATTCAATCTGTAGAATTATACTGCAATTTCAGTGCCAAATTTTCCGGTCAACTGACCATTCGTTTCAGTCAACTCACGATCCACATCGTGACAAATTTTGTCCGTAGCTTGACAATATTTCTGCATACTCCTCATCACTAACTTCCCTTTTAACTTCTTTCTTTTCCTCCATTCTTATCACCTCCCTTCATAAAAAACCATTTAATTTTTTCCCTCTCTTCGCCCACGATTGAGAGAGGGAAAAAATTTGAACCGATGCCCTGCAACCGCCAAGACGGCCTCAGATGATGCACAGCTTCAAGGGGCATGCAAGCCGGAGCGAGTTCTGGGTTCACAAGCGGAGTGCTGGCGTGACCCTTGAAATGTGCTACCAAAGGAATCGATGGCCGTCGGGAATTTGAATCTAAATCCCAAAGATGGCCGCTGGATGCCTCGTAGAGCGAAGCGGCCAAACACATTAGAATTGACTTTTATTTTAAAGGTGTGATATGGTTTTTTTTAGAGGTGATCCCATGGCCCTTGAAAAAATTCAACTCATAAAACTCGATCAAATCGACCGCCCGGTTCATATCTCAAGGGAGCTAATCGACCCCGAAAAAATAAGGGAGCTCGCCGAATCAATAAGGGAAAGCACCCTTTTACAGCCCGTTCTTTTGCGTCCATCAAACGGACGGTTCGAGATGGTCGCTGGCGACCGGCGATACCTAGCCCATAAACTTCTCGGGCTCAAAGAAATAAAAGCGATTGTTCGGGACCTCGATGATCGAGAAACCATCGTCGTCCGTGGGATAGAAAACCTTCAGAGGGAAAACCTGACCGCCTCAGAGGAGGGAAAGGTTTACCTGGCCCTTTCAGAAGAAGCTGGGTTAAGCGTGAAGGCCATTTCAAGAAAAACCGGCAGAGCCCAGGCAACGGTTGCAAGGTACATAAACTTTGCCCGGTTTCCAGAAGAGATCAGGAGGGCGGTCGATAAAAAAATAATTTCCCTCAATACCCTTGAAACCCTCCAGGAGATCGAAGACCCGGTCGCATTCGACTATCATTTCAAGATGGCAGCCCAAAACGGGATCACCGCAGAGGTCGCCCGCCTGTGGGTTGACGATTACCACAAAACAAAACTTGGAACTTATTATTCAGAAGATGGGGGCGCCCCGCCGCCCAACATTGAGATGGAACAGAAACCCATCTTCATTACGTGTGAAGTCTGCCTTGGTCCGTCTGAAATTAAGGTTGTCAGGAATCTCACGGTTTGCCCCGAATGCCGAAGCAAAGTGAAAAACCGAAATGTCAAAACTGCATGAGGCGATTGCCGCCTGGAAAGAATCGCCGCCCTATGAAGGAGTCAGGGCAGCCGAACATGAAGACATCGAAAAAATCGATGACGAATCCCGAATCAAAATGGAGACCATACTTGAAGCAATGGAATGGCCGCAACTTATTGTTTTCAAGTATGGGGATTCAGATAGGGTGGCGGCGCCTTTTGTTTTAGG
>JAGXTA010000119.1 GCA_018333535.1 Deltaproteobacteria bacterium
ATCATGACCGCTTCATCCACAGGGATAACATAAATTTCCACCTTTGCATCGTCTGTGCTGATCTTTCCTTCTATCCCGGTCATAGTGTTATTTCGGTTCTCATCAATGTCCATTCCAAACCATTGCATTCCCGCACAGATGCGACTTCTCACCGGGGGTGAATTCTCTCCGATCCCGCCGCCAAAGATCACTGCTTCCGCACCATCGAGAGCAGCCAGGTAGGCGCCAATCTGTTTTTTCACCCGGTAGCAGAACATCTCTACCGCCAGAGCGGCATTTTTATCCCCCTCACTTTCTGCCCTTAGCAGTTCCCGCATGTCCTGCGAGAGACCTGAAACCCCAAGTAGTCCTGACTTTGTGCTTAGCCAGCTTTCCGCCTCGTCGATGTTAACCCCTTCCCGCTTTACCAAAAACCCCGGCAGGTGAGGATCCACATCTCCTGACCTCGTCCCCATCATGAGCCCTTCCAGAGGAGTAAAACCCATCGAGGTATCCACCGAACGGCCTTTATCGATGGCTGCGGCCGAGCACCCGTTGCCCAATTGCAGGGTCACCAGTTTCACCTGTTCTAATGCCTTTTTATTCATCAATGCATAACGCTCGGTCATGTACCGGTGGGCCAAACCGTGAAAGCCATAGCGTCGTATATGATGTTTCATGGCTAATTCGTAAGGGATGGCATAACGGGAAGAACGCTCGGGCATGCCGGAGTGGAAGGCGGTGTCGAAGACCGCCACCATCGGAAAGGTGGCGCCCAGGATCGTGCGGGCAGCGTGAATCGCCTTCAATGAAGGCTCATTATGCAACGGCGCCAGGTATCTCATGGTTTCGATCGCATCGATCACTCTGTCATCGACCAGTGTCGGTTCCACAAAGTCCGGCCCACCATGGACCACACGATGACCGACCGCCTCGATTCCATCCTGGCCCATGAGGCCAAGAGATTTAAGCCATTCGAAAACCCGCCGGGCGGCCATGCCGTGATCCGTGATCTCAGTGGTTTCCTGAAAACGTTCACCATTCTCCGCAACAAACCTCATTTCTCCGGCACGACCGATCCGATCGACAAGGCCATGCCCCAGGCGCCGCTCCCGGCCCAAAGGGGCGTTTTCATTCAGTTCGATGGCCTGAAACTTCAGCGTCGAACTTCCGCAATTGATGACGAGAATCTTCATTCGCCTTCCCCTGTTGTTTCCCTCTGCTATTAACTCGCGGCGCAGTCTGCTTAACATTGTTCCGCCACTGCGGCTCTGGCCGGAGGTCTTCTCCTATGCCTTCTAATCGCCTTATCTACTTCAACAGCAACCACCACAGTTAAAGCCACAAGTCCTATCTGCACCCAATCTGCCAACAACAGGGATTCGGTCCGGAAGACCCACTGAAGGGCAGGGATGTAGACGACAGCGATCTGGGCAAGAAATGCAGCCACCATGCTGTAAAAGAGGAATGGGTTGCTGAAAGGACTGATTGTGAAAACGGATCGGAGTTCGGAACGGGAGTTCCAGGCCTGAAAGAACTGAAACAGAACCATCGTTGTGACGGCAATGGTTCTTGCCCGCTCAAGGGAGACTCCGTCATCAAGGGCCGAAACGAAATTGAAGATCACGCCTGCGGAAATGATCAGCCCAACCAGGATGCTCCTCTCATACATCAGTCTTGACATGATTCCCTCTTTCAGGCTTCTCGGTCTCCGTTTGATCACATCTTTCTCTCCGGGTTCAAAAGCAAGGGCCACGTCCTGGAGTCCATTGGTGACAAGATTGATCCAGAGAAGCTGAGCGGCAACGTAAGGGATCGGTATGTCGAGGACCATCGCAACCAGGATGGAAACAATCGCTGCAAAACCGGTCGGGATGAGAAAGAGCGTCACCTTCCGGATGTTGTCAAAGACCACCCGTCCCTCTTCGACCGCATGGAAGATGCTTGCAAAATTGTCATCGGTGATGACCATATCGGACGCCTCTCTCGCCACATCGGTGCCGGTCTTTCCCATCGCAACGCCGATATGCGCGGCCTTGAGGGCCGGGGCATCGTTTACCCCGTCTCCTGTCACCGCAACGACCTCCCCATGTTTCATGAACTGTTTAACAATCCTGAGTTTGTGCTGGGGTGAAACTCTCGCATAGACCGAAACGTTCTTCACCCTTTCGAAGAGGTCTTCATCGCTCATTGTCTCCAATTCCCTGCCGGTCAAGACTTCGGACCGCTCGCGGGCGATTCCAAACATCTCTCCTATGGCAGAGGCTGTGACGGCATGATCTCCGGTGATCATGGCCACCCTGATCCCCGCTTCCCGGCAGCCTTTCGCCGCTTCAATGGCCTCGGGCCTGGGAGGATCGATCATTCCCTGCATCCCTGCAAAGATGAGATTTTCTTCCAAGTCTTGGTGAGTCAGTTCTGAAAGATCATCGGGCGCCTCCTTATAGGCCATCGCAAGCACCCTCATCCCGTCCTTTGCGAAATGTTCGGCCATCTTGAACGCTTTCTCCCTGTCGAGTTGATCCCCCTCCGGCGCCTTCGAGCACATCTCGATGACCTTTTCGGGCGCGCCTTTCACGAAAATAATTTTTTTACCATTGTCTTGGTGCAGGGTTGCCATAAAGCCGCGTTCGGACTCAAATGGAAGAATCGATAATTGGGGATAACGAATTTTCTCCTCTTCACAACTGAGGTCTGCTTTCATCGCGGAGACAATGAGGGCCCCTTCTGTGGGATCTCCGTTAATTTTAAACTGACCCTTCTCCTCGTATAGGCTCGATTCATTGCAGAGCATCCCTATTCGGACGACGCCACAGAGTCCCTTTAAGGTAGCTACATCGCAGGACTCCCATTCACGGAAGATCTCCCCTTTCGGATCGTAACCGCTCCCCGTTACCTCGTAAGTGCCTTGAGTGTCATGGATCACCTTCACCGTCATCTCGTTCTTTGTGAGCGTCCCTGTTTTGTCGGAGCAGATGACCGTGGTGCTGCCGAGGGTCTCGACCGCCGGAAGCTTTCGGATGATGGCATTTCGTTTAGCCATCCTGCTTATCCCTATTGCCATGGTGATGGTGACGACGATGGGAAGCCCCTCTGGAACCGCTGCCACCGAAGCTGCTACGGCGATCTTGAAGATCTCCGCAATGGTACTCCCGAGGAAAAACCCCAGTATGGATATTGCCACTGCACTGCCCAGGACAAGAAGACCAATGAAGTGGGCGAACTTCACGATCTTCTGTTGCAGCGGGGTCGCAGTGGCAGAAAGTTCCCCGACCTCCCGGGCGATCTGGCCAAGAATGGTCCTGATCCCGGTTTCGACGACGATCCCTCTCCCCCTTCCGTTCACGACGATCGTTCCCATGAAACCCATATTCGTCTGATCGCCCGGGGTAAGATTCTCGTCCTCGACCGGCCTAACCATCTTTGCGACAGGAACAGACTCCCCTGTCAGGGCCGCTTCCTCAATCCTCAGTTCCGTGGTCTTGAAGAACCTCAGATCGGCAGGCACTTTGCCGCCGGATGCCAGCAGGACGATGTCTCCGGGAACGAGTTCCTCGCTGGAAATTTCCTTCTCTTTACCCCCCCGCACAACCTTCGCCCTGGGAACCATCATACTTTTGAGAGCCCGAACGCTCGTTTCAGCCTTGTACTCCTGAAAGTAACCGATGATGGCGTTCAGGATTAGTACGGCCGCAATGACACCGGTGTCGATATATTCCCCGAGGAAGGCCGTTACGATACCCGCTACGAGAAGAATATAGATGAGGGGACTGGTAAATTGGTGAAGGATGATCTTGAGGCGGCTGATCCCCTCTCCCTCGGGAAGCTTGTTGGGACCATACTGTTCGAAGCGCTTCTTTACCTCGTTCTCGGATAGTCCCTCCTCGGAAGTCCCGAGTTTTTCAAACACCTCTTTTTCATTGAATTGATACCATTTCATTTGTTCCGTTTCCTTCCATAAATGTTTTTCTGTTTCGGGCCATTACAAGCGGTGAGGCTCAGGGATCATATCGCTGCTGATCAAAAAAGGACATGGCTTATTTTCACCTTTTTCGTGATTCCATCCTGAGCAAGGATTATTTCTTAAACACGCTAAACAATTTGTCGAGACTGGTCTTCTCAAACTTTGAGATGACCTCAAATTCTCCAGCATCAAGCCTCTTCATCTCTGAACCTTCACCTGATTTGCCACAGATTCGACAGCCTCACTGACTTTCTCCGGGTCGCCCAGGTAGTAATGCTTTATGGGCTTCAATTCTTCATCAAGTTCATAAACAAGCGGTATTCCTGTAGGGATATTAAGTTCTACAATTTCATCATCAGGAACGCTATCCAAGTATTTTATTAGAGCTCTTAAACTGTTACCATGGGCCGTTACAATAACTTTTTTGCCTGATTTTATTTTTGGAGCTATATCACTATGCCAGAGTGGCAAAAAGCGTTCCACCGTATCTTTTAAGGATTCGGTTAAAGGAAGAGCTTTCTCACCTAAATCTTTGTATCTTGGATCATTGCCAGGACATCCTTCATCGGTTATTTCAAGGCCAGGAGGTCTTATGTCGTAGCTCCTTCTCCAGATATGAACTTGTTCGTCTCCGTATGTTTCTGCTAACTCGGCCTTATTCAATCCTTGCAATGCTCCATAGTGGCGCTCATTGAGACGCCAAGAAGTTTTCACAGGGATCCACATCAAATCCATCTCATCCAGAACAATCCATAAAGTTCTAATGGCTCTTCTCAATACAGAAGTAAATGCAATATCAAAAACAAAGTCAGCTCTTTTGAGAATTCTGCCTGCCTCTATAGATTCGGCAATGCCTTTTTTAGACAGATCAACATCAATCCAACCGGTGAACCTATTCTCAAAGTTCCAAAGACTTTCGCCATGTCTCAATAGGACAACTCGATGCATTATTCCCTCTTCTCGTCGTAAATCTTACGTAACCCTACCTTTTCAAAAAATCCGCAATTGCAAGGGTTTGTAAGTACCCCTGCCCGGGTTCGGTATTGCAACATCTGGGTAAATTTTCTGCAATGTTAAGATTTATAATCAGGATAAACTGACATCTCAAGGGTCGCAATCCTGTCATCAAGGTCAGGATGTGTTGCAAATAGCGCTTTGAGCCCTCTTCTTTTAGCGCCGGAGATCCCAAAGGCGGCAAGTTTGTCAGGTAGATGGGGCTTGCCTACGGATGCCTTTAATGCCTCAAGCGCTCCTATCATCGGCTTTTTGCCAACCAGCGCCGCAGCTCCGCTGTCTGCCCTGTATTCACGCTTTCTTGAGAAGTAAAAGACGATTATCGAGGCTAAAACGGCAAGGACTATCTCGGCAATAATCGTTGTAATCCAGAAGGCAGGGCCGTGCCCCCTTTCATTCTTAAATACAACCCTGTCAACGGTATGTCCTATGACGCGGGACAGAAAGAGCACAAAGGTGTTCACCACACCCTGAATCAGCGCCAGAGTAATCATATCGCCGTTGGCAGCATGGGCCACCTCATGGGCAAGAACGGCCTTCACCTCTTCCCTGTCCATCTTCCTGATCAGTCCTGATGATACGGCAACCAGGGACTTATTCCTGCTCATGCCTGTTGCAAAGGCATTCATGTCATCCGAGGGAAAAATGGCGACCTCGGGCATTCCTATATTTGACTTTGCCGCCAAATCGGACACGGCTCTTACAAGCCACCTTTCTGTCTCATTTGCAGGCTCTTTTATAACCTGCGCGCCGGAAATCCTCTTTGCTGTCCATTTGGATAAGGCAAGACTTATAAATGAGCCGCCCATGCCGAACACGAGCGCAAATATGAGCAGAGACTGGTAGTTAAGTCCGTATGCCGTAAGATACGGCTCTACACCCAAAACCCTCATCGCCGTACTTAAGACGATCAGAATAGCGATGTTTGTAAATAAAAAGTAAATAACTCTGCGCATTTTTTGCCCCCTTCCAATTAATTTGGTTCTTCTCCAATTGAGTTACTAAAAAAAGGATTCCATAGTCCAAATCTCCTGATAGAAGTCGAGGCAGCTCCGATTGAGAGTCTATTTTTATAGATGAGAGAGGTGGTTATGGTCTCCGTCTTCTTTCTTCTTTTTCAGATAGAGCCTTTCAAGAAAATCTTTGGCCAGTTCCCTTCCTCCCCATCCAAAGGCAATGGCCAGGGCCAGAACAATTCCGCCAAACGTAATGGAAAAAGCAGCCACGATCACTTTTTCTGCGATTCCCAGATGATAGAGAGCCATTGTCAGAGAAAGAATAATGATGAACCATCGGACAGAACGGCTGAGAAGTTTCGCTGATTCCATCTGGGCGTTGACCCCCGCAATAAGTGCGGCCTGGCCCAAAAAGATAGCGATCAAATACCCGATAACCAAAATGATGACCGCAGCAAAAAGATTGGGAAGGTAGCTGAAGAATTGAGCGATAAAGTTTTGAGTTGCCGCCACCTCAAGGGCGTTGATCCCAAGGATCAGGGTGATAAGAACAATAACCCAATAGAAGAAACGGCTCACCAGACTGGCAGGGGAATAGGCTATCCCTCCCCTGGAGAGAATATGGGTCAACCCCCATCGTTCGCTCACCCGGTCGAATTGAATCGCCTTTAAAAAGCGAAAAAGAAGTGTTTTAATGATCCATGCGGTGATAAGTCCGATGACAAGAATGGTGATCATCGCTAATAGATTGGGCAAAAACGTGACAACTTTTCCCAAGAATTTATCAAATGAAGCTACGATGGCTGTCCTCCAGATTTCACTCATATCCTTCACCTCCTATATTCTTAGCCCCACCGCTCGATGAGATAGGGTTTCATCTCCTCAAAAACCTTGCAAAGGGATTCGATCTTTTCTTCAACCTCCTTTACAGAACTTTCTTGATTTTCTTTAACGAATGAAGCCACCCGGCCCAGATAGAGCGGGATCATTGACTTCAATAAATGCTCGCGATGGACTGACCCCTTGTGATGGGCAATGGCAAAGTCATAAATCAAACGAACCCATAGATCTTGAGGGAAGGAAAAAGCTTCATCCGATAGTCGACTAATGGAGTCCAGCCAGCGGGCTGTCTCAGGAAGTAATGCTTTTCTCCATATCTCCATTAAATCTTTAACACCTAATTTGAAGTTTCTAATCATCCGCTCAACATTGACTGAGATTGGCTCAAGTCCTACCTCATAATGAAATCCAAAAGTAGGAACAGGTTGGGATTCTTTAACCTCCTTCCAGAGATGTTGATAATTCCCCATCAACCCATAGACAGAAGAGACAACCTGGGTGAACATCGGTCCCAGATCACTTCCAGGATCCCTGGCATCGTGGATTTTAGCTCCGAGGTATGATTGACAAACCTTATATCCCTCAGCAATGGCGAGGGTAGTCATCCAGATATCAATCCCGAATCGGGCTATATCTGTCTCCCACACTTCTTTGGTTAAATAGTGCTTTGCCAACTCTCCGGAAAAACCGAAATCTCCTCCGATTGGCTGACGAACCCTCTTCCCATAGAGAGCCCGGGTCAGTGGATAGACGATGCTGTTTGTGATTGTCCCATCAAACCTATGCCTGGCATAAAGAGGAACAACATAGTCAAATCCCTCCTCATATATTGGTCTGATAAGAAGTTCAATCCACTCTGGGGTGATTGACCTTAAGTCTGAATCCACCACGGCGCAGGCTTTCGCATTAACAGATTTTGCCGCCTCAAAGATGGTCCGAAAAGCACTTCCCTTACCAGGGATCCCGTGGTATGGAGTTACAATTTTTTGAATGGGATACACCGGATGGGAGGTGAGAATCGTCTTAAAATCTTCTATTTGAACCTTTTTCACCTCTTCTTGTGTTCCGTCGGTTGAGCCACCATCCGAATTGACTAAAACCGCTTTCGCTCTCGGAAAATATTTGGCCAGGCCGGCCATCACTGATCTCACCACATGACCGATGGTCCGGGAGTTGTTATAACTGGGAATCCCGATCAGGATATCGGCCTCTATAATCTCTTCCAACTGAATCTGAAATGATTTATCCATTTCTCTATTTGATATCTAAACCCGGCAACTTTCCAGTAACTTGTCCGGTCTCTCCTCCTGGATTTTTTCCATCATCCTTCCCCAGTCTGAATAAAATTTTAAATATCTCGACCATTCTCCCTTCCTCTTCTGAAAAAGTAAATGAATATGACCAATGCATTCAACGGTTCTCTTCCAATCCTGTTTTCTTAAATAATCCAGGGATAGAAGAAGAGAGGTGACAGCGGCTTTGGGGTAAAGGGTCCACTTTACAAAATATCCTGGATGGGGATCGAGGTTCGGTCCTGGACCTCCCTCCCCTTTTATTTTAATTAATTTTACCATATTTTTTAAAAAAATGGATTTAATATTTAAACAATACCCATCTCTGTTTACCTATTCTCACCCAAAGGGAATAAGAATCAACGATAACCATCATCTTTGCCGCCTTGCTCACTTTACTCCTTGCCGACAAAATGGTAAATAGGGTTTATCTCTTCCTGAAGCTTAATCAGACCCTTTCCTGCAAAAGGGATAAAGGGGAAAAATTATGAACATCTCTTTTTTGACAAATGAATATCCACCCCATATCTATGGAGGGGCCGGAGTTCATGCGGATCACCTTTCGCGAGCGCTCGCCAAGTTGGATGACCAACGGCATCGCGTCCATATCCTTTGTTTCGGTGATCAACGAGAAGATTTCGCCACTTTAAAGGTGGAAGGGGTTCGTCAAACATTCAATTTTCCCTTTCAGGATTCCCGCCACCAAAAGTTATTGGATACCCTTTATCGGAACATCTTGATGACCGGATTCATAAAGGAGTCGGATATCGTCCACTGTCACACATGGTATACCTATCTTGCAGGTTGCCTCATCAAGCAGGTGTTCGGTGTTCCACTGGTTCTCACAACCCATTCTTTAGAACCCCAGCGCCCCTGGAAAGAAGAGCAGTTGGGCTCTGCCTACAGGGCAAGCGCCTGGTTGGAAAAAACGGCCTACGAAAATGCCGACGGAGTCATTGCTGTTTCCCGGGCTATGAAAAGAGCTGTCCATGACCTGTATGGTGTTCCTTTCAAGAAGATTCGCATCATACCCAATGGAATTGATACCGACCAATACCAACCGATGTTCAACCCTGCGCTTCTAACTTCATATCAGATCAACCCGGATCAGCCTTTCGTGCTCTTTGTGGGCCGAATAACCCGGCAAAAAGGCATTCTTCACCTCATTAATTCGATTAAATATTTTTTGCCTGACATCCAGGTGGTCCTCTGTGCCGGGGCCCCTGATACCGAAGAGATGGGCAGGGAAGTGTCGGAAAGAGTGGAAAAAGAGCGGACGGAAACCTCCAATAACATCATCTGGATCGATCGATGGGTTCCCCAATCTCACATCATCCCTCTGTTCAGTCATGCCTCTGTTTTTATCTGTCCCTCCATCTATGAACCCTTCGGAATCGTAAATTTGGAGGCCATGGCCTGTGGCACCCCTGTTGTCGCCTCAGCAATTGGCGGTATTCCCGAGGTCGTGGTCTCAGGCAAAACCGGATGGTTGGTCCCTTTTGAGTTAGGGGACAGTCAAGACCAGGAACCCAGAGATCCAGAACAGTTCTCAAAGGATCTTGCCACTGCCGTAAACCGTCTCTTCCTTTCACCGGAAAAAAGAGAAGAGATGGGCCTCAGGGCGAGAGAAAGAGTTAAAAAACTCTTCAGTTGGGAGAGCGTTGCATTAAAAACTCTTGCATTTTACAGGGAGTTGATAGAACCCTTACCCCCCCCGTAGAGGATTCTCGGCGCCTCCCGTAAATCTTCGTCATCCCTGGAAGTCGTTTCATCATAATCCTCGCCGCTCCGGACATAACCTGTTGAACGGATCTCTTTCATCATTCAACCCTGACATGAAGGTAGGCGCCCAATTGACGAAAATGCTCTATCCAGCTTTTCGCAAAATTGTCTTCTTTTTCCGCTCTCTCTTTCATTAAAGGATACCGTTCTTTTCCAATGGCGAAGTATCTATTCTGTGCTTTCCAGAGGTCCAAATCGATCGCCAAAGGTGATAAGAGTCCGAGAGCTTTTTCTATCTGTTCAAATAGCGGAAGCTCTTCTGGGGTTTGGTGGAGCTTTTCCATTAGACTATTGATCCACGAATTGACGACGAATCCGGTGGTGTCCTTATCAATCTCAAGAGACCATCTCTTCGCCTCTTCGATTAAATTCTCAAGCTTTTTTCCATTGAACTCTTCTCCCTCAAAAATCCTTCTCAGGTCCAGATTGATGACATACTCCGCCGCCAGGAGGAGGGGCCTGGGAAGGGGCATCTGAAGGCTCTGGAGAAAACTCATGATGGGATAATTCTCTTCGTATATCTTTCGGAATGAAATTTCAATTTCCTCCAGTGTGGAGTGAAGAACCTGCCCCAGTACCTTCCTCTGTTCATCCTTAAACAGATGCCACAATGAATAATTATTTATGCCAAAATGCTTATCCATCAGTCGGATCACATCGGGGATCGCCCCACGATCGAACGCCTCCCTGATCTCCTGGTGCATCGTGGAGAAAGCTTCGTCCCCCATAAATTTCCGGACCCCTCCATTCAGATTATGGTCCCCGAGATGCAGGACGGCGAAACTGATCGCATCCTCATCCCATGTGATCTCCGAGGAGATGCGGGTCTTTCCAATGGCCAGCCTCAATTTTCCCGCCTCCGTCCGGTCGTAGATCTCGGTTTCGGCCCAATAACAGTAGATCCGAGTCCTTTTGGAATACTCTTCAAATAGTGAAGAGATCGCATAATGGCCCCCTACCCTGATGAAATCGAGCAGGGCCGGTTTCACGAACCTCTCATAGATCTTTGCCCCATGTTCAAATTCCGGGATATTGCTCGGCGCCGTTTCGAGAATCTGGAGGTAACCTTTTTCCAGAGAAGCTCCCAGTGCCTCCTCCCCGAGTTGAATCGCCCTGGCGGAATACCGCATCACCTGGGTCGTCTCCATCCCGGAGATCTCATCGAAAAACCACCCACAGCTCGTATACATGAGCATCGTATTTCTCTGGATCTCCATTAGCTTTAAAACATCCTTCTTTTCTTCCCCGGTAAGTTCCTTCAACGCATGTCTTTCAATAAACCCCTCCACATTTTCAGCGGACCGATCGAGGATGACCTCGATATAATCGTCTCTTGCTCTCCAGGGATCTTTTAAGTATTTCCCGGCCTTCTCTTCAAAAAGAGGAGCGAGGCGATCCCGTAGCCAGTCCATCGCCTCTCTTAAAGGTTTTCGCCAGGTCTGGTTCCATCCCGGGTGCATCCCGGAGTGACATCCACAGTTGTCCCTCCATCGCTCCACCCCGTGGGCACAGCTCCAGGAGGAATGATCGAAGATCTCAACCCATTGGGTTCGGGGATGTCTTTCAAGATACTCCCCATAGTTGGTGATTTTTGTTAGATTCTGGGATTCGATGTGATGGAGACAATAAGCCAGGGCCATCTCGCCATAGCGGTGATGATGGCCGTACGATTCACCATCCGTGGCAATATGAACAATCTGGGGCCAATCCCTCTGGTCACGGAATGCCGAAACCAGTCTCTGGGCGAAGGCCTCCCCGCTGTTCAGAAGTCCTCCGAAGGCGATGTCCTGAGAGATCGGTCCATCGTAGAAAAAGAGGTTGATCGTCTTTTTTGAGGGAAGGACACAGAGGTAGGCCATCGTCGGATCGACCCTTCCTCCGCTCATGTCATGCCATTTTGTGCCCTTCTTGATCTTCCTCACCTTTTTTACCTGCCCCGGAGCAAGGACAGTAAACTTTATTCCCAATTCGGCCATGATCTCAAGAGTCTCGGTATCCACAGCCGTCTCCGGGAGCCACATCCCTTCAGGAAATCTTCCAAACCTCTTCTCAAAATCCCGAATCCCCCATCTAATCTGAGTGACCTTATCCCTTCTGTTGGCAAGGGGCATGATCATGTGATTATAGGCCTGAGCCATGGCTGAACCATGTCCGGAAAACCTCTCCATGCTCAATTGATCCGCTTCGAGAATGGCTTGATAGGTTCCCGGTTTATGCCGTTCCATCCAGGAGAGAAGGGTGGGGCCAAAATTGAAACTGATCCTGGAGTAATTGTTGACGAGGTCAACCACCCTCTGTTCCGGATCAAGGATACGAGAAGCGGTATTGCGTGCGTAACATTCTGCATTGATCCTTTCATTCCAATCGTGGTAGGGATAGGCCGAATCCTGGAATTCCACGCCTTCCAGCCAGGGATTTTCCCGGGGAGGTTGATAAAAATGGCCGTGAATACAAATGTATCGCTCCATTAACGAGCCTCCTCAATACAAATGGCAAAGAGCCCAGTGTAGTGCGTCATAAATCTCTTTACGATTCGTTCGTGGTGAGCCTGTCGAACCATGAACGAAACCCCTCGATATAATTCACCCTTCGACAAGCTCAGGGCGAACGGGTTATGTAAAGAAGTGTTGGACGCACTACACTATCGTAGGCTGAATTTGTTTCTTTAACCCTTTGCCCTTTGCCCTTTGCCCTTTGCATTGTCATCCTTCATTCTTGAAAAACAAAATACCAAGAGGGGGTAGGGTCAGTGAAAGGGAATGATACTTCCCGTGCGAAGGGATCGGAGAGGCCTCGAGACCTCCGAAG
This sequence comes from Deltaproteobacteria bacterium, assembly GCA_018333535.1. Classification (GTDB taxonomy): domain Bacteria; phylum Desulfobacterota; class BSN033; order BSN033; family UBA1163; genus RBG-16-49-23. The sequence continues at coordinate 12,636 of JAGXTA010000119.1, forward strand.
TTTCCATGACCGCTTCCCCCGTAGGTCTGGGAATCGCTGTTCAGAACCTCTTTCCAGAAGCCGCCCCGGGGGACCCCTGTCCGGTAATTTTGCCTCGGGATAGGGGTGAAGTTACAGACGATCAGAAAGAGATCGTTCGTATTCTTCCCCTTCCTGAGAAAAATGATAATACTTCCCTCCCAGTCGTGAAAGTCTATCCATTCAAACCCTTCCATCCGAAAATCAAGTTCATACAGGGCTGGCTCAACTCGATAAAGATGATTTAAATCTCTCACCCATTTTTGGACTCCCTGGTGAAGGGGATACTGGAGAAGATGCCAGTCCAAACTTGACTCATGATACCACTCATCCCACTGGCCGAACTCCCCTCCCATAAAGATCAGCTTCTTTCCAGGGTGACCATACATATATCCGAACAGGAGTCTGAGGTTCGCAAACTTCTGCCATTCATTTCCTGGCATCTTCCTGAGGAGCGACCCTTTTCCATAAACCACCTCATCGTGGGAAAGGGAAAGAATGAAATTCTCAAAGAAGGCATACCAGATGCTGAAGGTCAGCTGGTTGTGGCGATACTTCCGAAAAACGGGGTCTTTCGAGAAATAGTCGAGGGTATCGTGCATCCATCCCATATTCCACTTCATACCAAATCCGAGGCCGCCTACATAAGTGGGTCTCGACACCATCGGCCAGGCGGTCGATTCTTCAGCGATGGTCTGCACCTCAGGATGGTCTTGATAGACGGCTCCGTTAAAGCGTTTGATGAAATTGACGGCCTCAATATTTTCCCTTCCTCCATGCTCGTTCGGAATCCACTCACCTTCCCTCCTCCCGTAATCGAGGTGGAGCATGGAGGCCACGGCGTCGACCCGCAGACCGTCAATATGATATTTTTTGAGCCAGAAGAGTCCGCTGCTGATGAGAAAGGCTTTGACTTCGTTTCTCCCGTGATTGAAGATATAACTCTTCCAGTCGGGATGATATCCCTTCTTGGGATCGGTATGTTCATAGAGACAGGTCCCGTCGAAATAGACCAGTCCATGTTCGTCATCCGGGAAGTGAGAAGGCACCCAATCGAGGATCACTCCGATCCCGTTCTGGTGAAGGTGATCGATGAGGTACATGAAGTCCTGGGGGCTCCCATATCGGCTGGTGGGGGCGAAGTAGCCGACGATCTGATACCCCCATGACCCGTAGAAGGGATGCTCCATCACGGGTAAGAATTCCACGTGGGTAAACCCCATCTCCTTGAGGTAACTGGCCAGATGAGGCGCTATTTCCCGATAGGTCATGAAACGATTCCCTTCCTCGGGAACGCGCCTCCATGATCCCAGGTGGACCTCATAGATGGAATAGGGAGCGTCGAGACCATTATGATAACCGCGGTATTTCATCCATTCCTCATCCCTCCATTCATAACCGAGATCCCATACCACCGAACCCGTCTTGGGAGGGACTTCCCATCGGAAGGCATAGGGGTCCCCCTTATCGACCCTGTAGGAATGATATCGGGAGGCCAGATGGTATTTGTAGGAAGACCCTGCCAAAACCCCCGGAAGGAATCCTTCCCAGATGCCTGAACCGTCCCACCTCCCGTTGAGGGGATGGGATTCCTTGTCCCAATCGTTAAAATCCCCGATCACCGACACCCTCTCCGTATTGGGGGCCCAAATAGCGAAATAAGTCCCCTCGATTCCTTCCGCCGTAGCAGGATGGGAACCCAGTTTGTCGTATAGATTGAAATGACTTCCTTCTTTGAAAAGATAGATATCATGGTCGGTCAACAGGGAGACATCAGCCCTCACGGCCTCTTTTTTAGAAAGGGGTTTACCCATCATTCACCTCCGATTAGGTTTTTGATTCCCTTCAGCGGAATGACCACCCATTCGGGACGGTTGTTGAGTTCATATCCCAGTTCGTAAACGGCCTTTTCCAGCAGAAAGGCCCTGAGCATGATCTCCAACTCCCCCCGCTCCTCCGGGATAAAGGACGCTTTCTCTGTCGTGTTCAGGTATGATTTGAGGAACACTCCGGAAACGTATCGATACCAGAGATCCGCCCATGGTTCCAATACGGGAATATCCACCGCCCGGATGGAGGCTTCTTTAAGAAGGCCGAAATAGGCCGCATAATGAAAAGACCTGATCATTCCTGAGATATCTCTCAGGGGGGATCTCTTGATTCTTCTCTCACTCAAAGACCTCGCGGGTTCTCCCTCAAAATCGATGATGATGAAATCTTTCCCTGTAAAGAGCGCCTGACCTAAATGATAATCTCCGTGAATCCTGATCTTCATGGCAGAGAATTTTCTGCCCCCGATCTCCTGGAACCGGATCAATATCTTCTGCTCGGACCCGAGCAGAGAAGATGCCTCCTCCTGTAACGGCTCGGGGAGGTTTCGGATATTATTCCTGAGGGCCTGCCAGACCTTCCTCAAAAGGGCCCGCATCGACTGGAAGACAGACCGCTGATAGAGCATGGAAAAGGGTTCCGGAGAGAAGTCCTCATCCTCCCAGGACGAGGAAAGGGCCAGGTGCATTTCCCCGGTCCGAATTCCGAGGAGGGCGACCATCTCGAGGTAATGTCCTTCGATCAATTCTCTGAGCAAAGGCGGGATGGAAGGGATGTCAATGTCGTAAAAAGAGACCGGTCCTTTCGGAACATTCCGGATCTCCTTGACCCTCGATAAAACCTCTTCGAAATATCTTCCGAGGGTATTCAGGGTATAGGTCCAGGAATCGCCCTGGCACTGGACAAAACCCTGGAGCAGTCCGATGTTGATGGGTTCGAAACCCGGCTTTCGATACTCGATCGTGCCGGCGAAAGGCGGGATGTGTTGAAACCCTGACTTCTCGGTCAGAAACTGGGTGATCTCCCGGTCCGGATTGATCCCTTCCTTCAGATTTCGAAAGAGTTTGAGATAAAATTGATCTTCATAGAGGATGGAGGTATTGCTCTGCTCTGCCTTGATCACCTGGGAAGTCGATGGGAGTTCCCGATTATTTTGCAGGGCCCTGAACATCCTCCCTTGAAGGCCAAAAAGCTCACCTCCATGGGCCTTGACCTTTTTCCTTCTTGCGATGGTCGCAAGAAGGCCATCGCGGAACTTGCTGCCGTAGGCCCCGTCGTAAAGAATGCCCTCATCCTCTTCCACATAAAGGCGTGCGATGAAGCTCTGGGGAAATTCCTCCATGATCATTTTTGCCTTGATGGTCAACCAATCATAGTCCAGTCTCACGCTCAGCCCTTCGACGACAAATTCATCCAGGGCCTTCCCCGTCTTTCTCGTCAGGGCGAAGGAGAGAGGCAACAGATAGAGGTCCTGGCCGCCCTCCGTGTACCGGACGGCGAGGATGAGCGCATAGGAAACATCCGAATGGCTCACGATTGGAATGCTCTCCACAATATTGACCCTCCGGATCTTCTTCGCCTTCCCACCGAACCAGCGGCAGCTTTTCAAATATTGCGGAAGAACATCTCCCTCCAGCCTTCTCCTGGCCTCCCCTTCCAGAACATTTTCCCAGCTCGTCTTGACACGGAGTTCCGGGATGGCCTTTTCCGGGGTGATTCGGAGGCTTTCTTCCTCTTTCTTCAGCAAGAGCCAGAGGTAATTGTGAGGCCCTAAGGTGAGCACGTAGGGCGATTCTTTGATCGCTGGAAATCGGTTCTGACTCGTTACCTCCTCTGGAATCGACCCGGCATATTTTGAAAGATCGAGCTCCGCGACCTGAAAGTATCTCGACAGGTTGACCACCACAAGGATCGATTCTTCCTCATATCTCCGGATGAAGGCCAGGACCTTTGCATTCTCCGGATAGAGAAACTCCAATGTCCCCCTGCCAAAGGACTTGAACCTTTTCCGCATGGCAATGACCCGTTTCATCCACCAGAGCAGGGAGGAGGGGTTTCTCTGCTGATTTTCAACATTGATCGATTCGCAGTGATATTCCGGATCGATGATGACGGGCATATAGAGCTTCTGGGGGTTGGCCTTCGAAAACCCGGCGTTTCGATCTGGACTCCATTGCATAGGGGTCCGCACCCCGTTTCGGTCTCCGAGATAGTAGTTGTCGCCCATGCCGATTTCGTCGCCATAATAGATGACCGGCGTCCCCGGAAGGGAGAAAAGCAGCATGTTCATTAGCTCGATCCGCCTCCGGTTGTTGTCCATGAGCGGGGCCAGACGTCGCCGGATGCCAAGGTTGATGCGAGCCCGCGGATCCCTTGCATAGACCTGGTACATGTAATCCCTTTCCTCATCTGTCACCATCTCCAGGGTGAGCTCATCATGATTCCGGAGAAACAGGGCCCACTGACAGACCTCGGGGATGGTCGGGGTCTGATCGAGAATATCGATGATGGGATAACGATCTTCCATCTGGAGTCCGATGAAGATCCTCGGCATCAAAGGGAAATGGAAGGCCATATGGCAGAGATCCCCTTTGCCGAAATAGGCGACGGCATCCTCCGGCCACTGGTTCGCCTCCGCCAGGAGCATCCGGTTCTTGAACTTGCTGTCCACATGGGCCTTTAACTCTCTTAAAAAGTCGTATGTCTCTGGAAGGTTTTCGCAATTGGTCCCATCCCGTTCAAACAGGTAGGGAACAGCATCGAGCCGGAGGCCATCGACACCCATCCCGAACCAGAAGTCCAGCACTCGGAAGATGGCCTTTCTGACATGGGGGTTATCATAATTCAGATCGGGTTGATGGGAGTAGAAGCGGTGCCAGTAGTAGGCCTTGGCAACGGGATCCCATGCCCAGTTGGAAGTCTCGAAGTCTTTGAAGATGATCCTCGCATCCATATATTGGTCCGGGGTATCGCTCCAAACGTAGAAATTCCTCCAGTGGGACCCGGGTCTTGCCTGTCTCGACCGCTTGAACCAGGGGTGCTGGTCGGAGGTGTGGTTGACGATCAGCTCCGTGATGACGCGAATGCCACGCCGATGGGCCTCTCTCAAGAACTCCCTGAAGTCCTTTAACGTTCCGTAATCCGGATGAATGCTGAAGTAATCCGAAATATCGTATCCGTCATCCCTTAATGGGGAGGGGTAAAAGGGGAGAAGCCAGATGGCATTGATGCCCAGGTCCTCGATGTAATCGAGTTTTTCTTTGAGTCCCCGGAAGTCTCCAATGCCATCCCCATTGCTATCGAAAAAGGCCTTCACGTGGAGTTCATAGATGATCGCATCCTTATACCAGAGCGGATCATCTTCAAAAGGGACGATTCTCTTTTTTACCATCGACCAAATACCTCACACGAAATAGTCAAAATCCGTTTCCTTTTTTAACCGCTTCCTCACCCTGAAAATGTTTGCCGGGAGAACCTGAGGATTGAGCTCCACATAATTTCGCTCGCCCTGCCAGATATATTTGTCGTCGCTCAGGAGGTCGTGAACCAGATAGGGTTGGCTCGGATCGATCCCCAGCTCTTTGATCGGAACTTTCACCCATCCAGACTGGGTATGGAAGGGGTCGAGATTGACCACCACGAACAGAATGTTGGAGAGGTCATCCGTGGTCTTCCCGTAAAAGAGGAGCGTCTCGTTATCGACTTCATAGAATCGGAGATTGAAGGTCTTCTGAAGGGCAGGATTCTCCTTCCGGATCCGATTCACCCTGACGATGAAGTCCCTCAGGTTTCCAGGGATGTCCCGGTTCCATTGTTTGATCTCGTACTTTTCAGAATGGAGGTACTCCTCTTTTCCCGAAAGGGCCTCGTGGACACAGAGCTCAAAGGCAGGCCCATAAATCCCGTAATTCGAAGAGAGGGTGGCCGCAAGCACCAGACGGATCATGAAAGCCGGCCTCCCCCCGTACTGGAGGTGCTCTGGCAGGATGTCTGGAGTATTGGGCCAGAAGTTGGGCCGAAAATATTCTCTCACTCCGGTCTGAGTCAGTTCTGTGAGGTATTCAATCAGTTCCCTCTTCGTGTTTCTCCAGGTGAAATAGGTATAAGTTTGCGTGAATCCAACTTTGGCAAGGCGGTACATCACTTTTGGTCTGGTAAAAGCCTCGGAGAGGAAGATTACATCGGGGTAATCCTTCTTTATCTCTTTGATCAACCACTCCCAGAAAGAGAATGCTTTGGTGTGAGGATTATCCACCCGAAACATGCGGATCCCTTTTTCAATCCAGAAAAGGACAATGCTTTTTAATTCCTCCCACAGTTCTTTCCAATTCTCCGTTTCAAAATTCAGGGGAATGATGTCTTGATACTTCTTGGGCGGATTCTCTGCAAATTGGACCGTTCCATCCGGCCGCCACCTAAACCACTCCGGATGTTCTTTGACATAGGGGTGGTCCGGAGAACACTGAAAAGCCAGATCCATCGCTATCTCAAGACCCATCTCTTTGGCCTTTAGAATCACTCTTTCGAATTCCTCCATCGTCCCGAGCTCGGGATGGATGGCCCGATGCCCTCCCTCTTTCGATCCGATGGCCCACGGACTTCCCACATCATCAGGATTTGTCTCAAGGACATTGTTCTTCCCTTTTCGGTTCGTCCTCCCAATCGGATGGATGGGGGGGAAGTAGAGGATGTCAAAACCCATCCTCGCGATCTCGGGAAGAACCCTCTCGCAATCCTGGAACGTTCCGTGTTGCCCCGTGCCAGGAGAAAGGGATCTTGGAAAAAGTTCATACCAGGCGCTGAAGAGGGCCCTCTCTCTTTCGACCACCACCGCCAGTTCCTTCCCATAGAAGGCAGCAAATCTCCTGTCGGGGTATCGGCCCATTAACTCCATTAACTCTTCACTCAGGGCCATGGAGGCGGTCTTCTCGATCTTCCCTTTTCCTTTGAATGCTTCAGCAAACTGGAGCAGTCTCTTTTGGTCCCCTTCCGAGGCCCTCTTCGAGGTCTCTTCGACCTGATTGGCTCCGATCAGGAGATCGACCTTCACATCCTGACCTGCCTCCCACCTCTTTTTCAGGTCCCTCTGCCAGGTTTCGAAATGGTCAACCCATGCCTCCACGGTGTAATGATAGATTCCAACCTCTTCAACAACAAACTCTCCGCTCCATCGGTCGTTCTCAAGGGGTTTCAGAACAACCTCCCTCCATTCCTTCTCTTTCTCCCTACGATATAAAAGCCTCGAAGAGATCACATCATGCCCATCAGTAAAAATATCGGCCATGACCACCACTTTTTCTCCAATCACCCTCTTGATGGGAAAATGGCCTCCATCTATCTCCGGCTTTACATTTTCTATAACGACTCGTCTCCTTCCCTCAGTTTTCATGCTACCTCCCTCTCCAAAAGGGCAACTGGAAAATTGGAAAATATCTCGCCAAGGGTTAACCCCCTTCGCCCATCCTGTTCGGTTTCCGCAATCATCTCGCCCGTAAAAATATTAATAAACTTTTTTGCAGATATTTCTTCTGGGATCAAAATTCTTGAATTTCCCCATATTTCCTGACCAAGCGGCATTTCATCGCTTCCTTTTAGGATTCGGGTCAAAAATCTTGGAACAACGACCAAAATAACCTTTCCTTCACTTTTTCTTGCAAAAGCGCAAACATGATCCTTTAGATTCCCCTCGCTCTCCAAAGGGATGTAGTTTCCATCCCAAAAAAGTTGTGCATTTTCTTTCCTATAGTTTAGGGATCTAAATATCACGTATAGTTTTATCGTCCCCTTCACCCAATTCTCCATGAGCCTTCTGGTAAATGCTCTAAGATCTGACCCGGACCTTTCGATTTCTTGTTTTAACTCGTTTAACATCCTTTTTCGAAAATCATAAGCAACCGGTCTCCGGTTATCGGGATCGACAAGACTAAAATCCCAAATCTCCGTTCCCTGGTAAAAATCAGGAATCCCGGGGCAAGTGATCTTTAACAGGGTCTGGGAGAGGGAATTAAACATCCCGAGATAGGGGACTCTCTCCCGGAGGGCCTCAATGTCTCTGAGAAAGAGGGGGTTTTGAGCGGGTGAAAGGATGGCCTCAATAAATTTCAGCAGGTTTCCCTCGTAAGGGAAATTGGGACTGATCCAGCTCGTATTGACCTTGGCCTCTCGAATCGCCTTCAGCATATAATCGCTTATTCTCTTCTTAAAATGCTTGTAACCGGCTTCATCCATCGGATGAAGGGGCCAGGCGCCGATCAGGGTTTGATAGAGAAGGTACTCTTCGTTCCGGTCAGGGACCCATTGCCCTTCCATGACCGATTTCATCCTCTTATTCATTCGGCTCCATCGGCCAATGGACTCTCTCCACTCATCGGCCATTTCGGAGAGGACATTGAGCCTCGCCCTCACATCCTCACCCCGCTTCGTGTCGTGCGTGGAGGTTGTGATCATGGCATCCGGCCAGTATTTTTTCCTCTCGATGTTCATCCCGTGGAAGGCCTCGATCGAGGTGCCGAACCTCTCCGGATTTCCGCCCACCTCATTGAGAGAGACGAATCGATTGTAGACATAGAACACCGTATCCTCAACCCCCTTGGCCATCACCGGACCAGTGATCTGTTGAAATCGCATCACAAAATCGAGCCACTCCATCCGGTCGGCTTCTCCAAAGCGTTCAGGATACTCGAGCAACAGAACCTGTCTCAGGAAATCGAATACGGTGGCGCTCAGGGCCGGGTTCCGCCTCTTGGCCCTTGAAACCGCATGATCAATATACCGCCGGTCTCTTTCGTTGACCCCTGACCACGTGACATAGGTTCGATAAACGGGAAAATTGGCTATGACCTCAATAATGGCGGTGGTCAGATTGTTAAGGGTAAAGTCCCGGGTATGACGGTCCTTCTCCGAAATCCGATTGAGATAATGTCCCAGCATGTTGATCTCGCTGGGCATGGAGGTCTGCATGATCAATCTCTTCTTCTCATAAACAAGCTCCGGGTAATCAACCTTAAACCGGAGGAATCTTCGGTAGATCTCATTAAAGGCTCTATCCTTCGCCATATCGATAAAAATTCCATTGACGGCATTCAAGAAGACATAGCCTGTGGTGCTGAAGATGGGCCACCCTTCCGGCATCCGTTCACTTTTGGTCAGGATTTTTTCTCCGACGACATAAAGGGGCATCTGCAGGGGAGAAGCGGGGTTCTGTGAGATCGCCTCGTCGTATAACCGGCCGATCTCTTCCATCACAAGAGGATCCTCCTCTCTCTCCATCTGCCGGAGACAGAACTGGATGAAACACCCCCTCTGCAACCGATAAAAATATTCGGAGGGGTTGTAGAGCCCATCCGGGTGATCCACCCTTAACCCCGTCACCTTCTTTTCCCTAATCAGTCTGAAAATGAGTCGATGGGTCTCTTCGAAGACGCGGGGATCTTCCATCCGGATGGATCCGAGTTCATTGATATCGAAAAAACGCCTGTAGTTGATCTCCTCCGTAGCGACCTGCCAGTGGGAGAGGCGATAGGCCTGATCATTGAGGAGGTCATCGAGAAGATCAAAACTTCTCGGATTCTCCGGATCCCCGTTGAACAGATTGACATTCTCCTCGATGAAAGATCGAACCTCCTCGCTCTCGTGATAGAGATCCCGCAACCTCTTCTTGATAATCTCCTTTTCCCTTCGCCTCTCCATGATTTTCTCCGGGTCTTTTTCAGTGCGGGGCGGGAGGTGACCCAGGGCAGTGATAATGCTGAGAAGTTCCTGGAGATGGACATGGTCGCTCCCCATCTTCTCTCTGAATGCATCGAGACGATACTCCAGTATCTTCCGGGAGGAGATCGGAGCCACCGGAAACTTCCGGCCATAATAACGGACGAAGAAAGCCCCTTCCTCAAAAATCAATCGTAACTCCTGGTTTTCGAGGACACGGCCATATTGATCTCCCAGAACGGGGAGGAGAACTTTGTTTTCGAGTTCGTTCTTCACCGGTTTCCAAACGATATCGAAAAACTCAGCGTAAATAGAGCAGGGACCGTTTTCCAGGACATCCATCCACCACACATTCTCATCATCTGCAATGCACATGTGATTGGGCACGATATCGAGAATCTGTCCCATTTCATATCGTTCCAGTTCCTTTATGAACGCCTCGTACTCCTCTTCGGTTCCGATTTCAGGATTGAGCTGATGGTGACTTAGAATGTCGTATCCATGGAGACTCCCTTTTTTGGCCTTGAAATAGGGCGAGGCATAAACATCTGAAATTCCCAACTCATGGAGATAGGGGAGGATCATCGTTGCATCTGAAAACTTAAACTGATGGTTCAACTGGAGCCGGTAGGTTGAGACGGGGATCCTACGATCATCGGATAGGTTCCGGGATACACGGTTAAAAATTTCTTTGATCCTCTCACGGTCCATAATTTCGAATGACGTTGACTCCCCTTCTCGATCAGGATATCGAAGATTAAAAGTGGCTCAACCGTCTGTAAAGGACAACATTATAGGCATCGAGCACAAAAGAGACCTTCGAACCGGAGGATTCAATCGATTCCTTTGTCAAACCTCCCATCCCGCCCCACTCTTCAGCAGAGGAGTCCAAGATCTTCTGCCAGGTCCCTTCTTTGACCACCCTGTTTATCTCCGCAGGCGTCTCATCAAAATTGAAGAGGCAGAGGACCTCGTCGTCTCCGTATTGACGGCTCATGAAGAGGATTCGCTTCCCCTCTCCCCGGTCTATCTCCATCCCCTCCTTTGTCAGATGGGAGAGGGAGGGCACCTCTTTTCTCAGTTTGATGAGCATCCCATAGAATTCTAAGAGAGATCGGTGTTTCTCCCCGGAACGGAGATCATGACCCACCTTTGAGCGCAAAAACGTCGCGATGTCCTGGGGATCGGGTATCTCCCCTTCCCACCCAAAGGCAGAAAATTCCTCTCTTCTCCCCCTTCGGACCGCCTCGATTAATCCCGGGTCGGAGTGGCTGACGAAATACTGGAAGGGCGCCTCTTCGCCGTATTCTTCTCCCATGAATAAGAGGGGGAGAGAGGGCGACAGGAGAACGACCGCCGCCGCCAGTTTTTGGGCTTCAAAAGAGACCAGGGTGCTGAGTCGATCTCCCTTGGCCCTATTTCCAATCTGATCATGGTTCTGTAAGAAGATAACAAATTTATCAGGAGATAAATGTTTCGAACAACTTCCGTGCCGTCTCTTTCGATAGGAGGAATATTGACCGCTGTAGACAAAGCCCTCTCGGAGGGCTTTCCCCATCTGGTCAAGGTCTCCAAAGTCTTCATAGTACCCGGCCTTCTCTTTCGTTAAGAGGGTATGCAGACAGTGGTGAAAATCGTCATTCCACTGGGCATCGAGGCCATATCCACCCTTCTTAGGGAGATCGATGACCCGGGCATCATTGAGATCGCTTTCGGCAATGACCAGGATGTGACGCCCCAACCTCTTTGCCTGTTGATGGACAGTTTCTCTCAGGTCATACAGGATATGCCGGGCGCTGAAATCGAAAATTCCATGGATCGCATCTATTCGTAGACCATCGATATGATATTCGGTCACCCAATACAGGGCATTGTTGATGATAAACTTGCGGACTTCATCGCTTTCCGGGCCATCGAAATTGACGGCCGAGCCCCAGGGAGTTTTATAACGGTCCGTGAAATAGGGTCCGAAATCACTTAGGTAATTCCCCTCCGGGCCTAAATGGTTATATACGACATCAAGGATAACCGCCAACCCATTCTTGTGACATGCGTTGACGAGGCTTTTCAACCCATGGGGACCACCGTAACTATTCTGGGGGGCATAGAGATAGGTCCCATCATAGCCCCAGTTCCTCTCCCCTGGAAATTGGGCAACCGGCATCAACTCGATGGCTGTGACTCCGAGTTCATTTTTAAGATAGTCAAGATAAGAAATGGACCCCTCAAAAGTCCCCTCCCGGGTAAATGTTCCAGCATGAATCTCATAGAGGATCATCTCTTCCAGAGGAATCCCTTTCCAATGTTGATCCTCCCATTTAAATAGATTGGGGTCGACAACCTCAGAGGGGCCATGGACCCCTTCGGGCTGAAATCGTGAAACCGGATCGGGTCTTGCTCGATCTCCATCGAGGACATAATAATACCTGGTTTCGGCTCTCCGATTAACTAAAAAGGTGGTGAAATACCCATTCGGTTCCGCATTCATAGGACTGTCATCAGGTTCTCCAATCACTCTCAATGAGACGGAACGAACCTTCGGCGCCCAAACTCTGAACCGGATTCCCTGATAGGTTACAGTGGCCCCTAAGTCAAGAACCCAATGATCTTTTCCTCTTTTCTTTTTCATCATCCTCCGATTCTGAAAGACTTCCTAATCCACCTTCCTGACGCAATTTAAAGTCCCGAAAGGATTCTCCACACATTCGTCACAGCTTGGATCGCATTGCCACTCTCCATCCACATAGAAATTATACTGGTAAGTTCCAGGATCAAGATTGAGAGAGATTTTCCAGACGCCTTTCTTATCCTTTTTCATGGGATGACTCATCGTATCCCAATTGTTGAAATCCCCTGCTATTGAGATACTTTCCGATTGAGGGGCAAGAAGGCTAAAATTCACTTTTTTGGTTTTCTCCTTCTTTATGGACGTTTTCATCCTCTACCACCTCCTTTTTCCATTCTTTAAGAAATAGGGGTTGAAGTCAACCCTTTTTCTTTTTTTTCTTTTTTCTTCTCCAAAAGATTCCTTATAACCTGTTTCAACTCCTTTAAGTCCGAGGATTTGACGAGATAGGCATCCGCAGTCCAGCTCATGAATTCTTCTTTGTAATGAGGATACGAAGAATAGAGGATGATCGGGATATCTTTATGCTGGCCGATGATCCGGCCCAATGTTTCCATACCATCCATTTTAGGCATAACAATGTCGAGCACAATCAGATCTGGCTTGACTTCCTTAAGTATTTGGATAGCTTCCTTCCCATTCTTTACCAGGATTGGTTCATAACCCTCTTCTCTTAATTCCTCAGAATAAAAAAACCTCAGACTTTCCTCGTCATCAACAATAAGGACCTTTGGTTTTGTTTCCATCCGAATTCACCTCCCTCACTCTGTAGTTGTTAAGCGGTAGGATTTTCCACACGGTTTCGCTCCTGTCTTCCCACCGAGGCCTTTGGTAAGAATGATTTGAGGTAGAGGGCTCATCTAACCCTCCATTTCTTTAGCGCCTTTACAGACAAACCCGCTTTCGGAAAAACAGCAACCCCCGATGGATCTATGTGACATCGGAAGCGATCTGCCTCAGGATCGAACCCAATTTTTTCGTTTTCACCGATCACGTTCTGCTTGTCCACGATCACATTTCGTAGTTTGGTTCCTCTCTTAATGGTCGTTCGATCCATGATAATGCAATTTTCGATGCTCACATCGTCCTCAATGAGGACCCCTCTGCGAATGATTGAATTTTTTATGGATGCATCATGAATCCTCACCCCTTCCGAAAAGATACTGTTCTCGATGGCAGCATTTAATATTTTTGCGCCTGGCCCTGTATATTCAGCAGTGTATATATTCCAGAGTGGGTTGCTTAATTCGAAACGGGGTTTGTCTCCCAATAAATCCATATGGGCTTCGAAGAAGGCTTTAATTGTTCCCACATCCCTCCAGTAACCCCTTTCCTCATATTCTTGCGTCCCCGGTATGTCATGGGCAGCAAAGTCGTAAGCAAAAACCTTTCCCGTTCCCATAAGGCCAGGAATTACATGGGCGCCAAAATCGTGCTGCTTCTTTTTGCGTGCATTTGCCAGCGCCTGCAGGAGTATATCTTTATTGAAAAGGTAATTTCCCATTGAGACGTAGGCATGGTCCGTATTGTCTGGCATGGGTGCAGGCTTTTCAGGTTTCTCCTCGAAACCAACAATTCTTCTTTCACCATCCGTAATGATCACCCCGAAATCTGAGGCCTGCTCCACCGGAACAGGTCGAGCGGCTACGGTTACGTGGGCTTCCTTCTTTAAATGAAAGTCAATCATATGACGAATATCCATCCGATAGATATGATCCGCACCGAAAACAAGAACCAAATCCGGATCATGTCTTTGTATCAGATTCAGATTCTGAAAGACTGCGTCGGCAGTGCCTTGGAACCACTCCGGTCCCAGTCTCATCTGAGGCGGGACGACCGTTACGAAATGATTCCCAATTCGGGGGGATAGAATCCAATTCTGTCTCACATGTTCAATGAGCGATTGGGACTTGTATTGGACAAGGAGGTAAATTGAGTATATCTGCGAATTGACAAGATTACTCAGGACGAAGTCAACAATCCGGTATCGACCCCCAAAAGGAACCGAGGGCTTGGACCGAAACACTGTCAAGGGAAAAAGTCTCTCCCCTTTTCCACCTGCTAAAACCAAGGCCAGTATCCTCGGATATATCACATTAACCTCCGTGCAACACCTTTTGAGTTTGAATCGTACGAATACGGATGCAGGCAGATTGGCCTCTCCTGAGAATTAACCTTAACGTTGCATAAAAAGTGAGGCAAGTGTGCTTACAAACCTTTACAATTGCGGATTATTTTATCTTTTATGGGGAACATACGATGTCACCTGAGGTGGCCTTTGGGTTTTGCTTGAAAACAGCGTAGCCAAACGTTTAAAGGTGCCGCTGTAAAG
>JAGXTA010000120.1 GCA_018333535.1 Deltaproteobacteria bacterium
AGAACTTCGTAACAAACGGACCGCAGTGGAAAGAATTTTCTCTCGCTTGCTCTCCGTCGCAATGCAAAATCCTCCTGCAATCGGATGGCATGCGATTCAAAACTATTGTACCATTGCTCATATTACTGTGCTTCTGGTAGCCATAGCTGCAAAACGTTCCGGGCATGATGATAAAATTCGTTTCGTCAAATCATTCATCCCTACCCTATCCCATGAGGCTTCAAAACGAATTTTGTGAAGCCCTATTTGCTAAAGGGAGGAATTACCCCTCTTTGGCCGCCGGCCCATAGGGCCTCTGGCCCGGAGGGAAAAGAGGGGCAAGGGGAGATTTGACAGGCGATGTCAATTCAATTTTGAGTTTATTAATATGAGCGAAGGGGATATTTTGTGAAACGTTCGGACGGAAGATTGCCTGAGGCTTTAAGGCCTTTAAAGATCACAAGGGATTATATGAAACACGCCGAGGGTTCGGTCCTCATCGAGATGGGCGATACGAAGGTGATCTGCTCGGCCAGCCTGGAGGAGAGGGTGCCTCCCTTTTTAAGAAATACGGGCAAAGGCTGGGTGACAGCGGAATATTCGATGCTTCCCCGCTCAACAAACACCCGGACACCGAGGGAGTCAGGCAAGGGAAGCGGACGGACGTTTGAGATACAGAGGTTGATCGGCCGTTCTCTTCGGTCAGTGACCGATCTGAAAGGGTTTGGAGAGAAGACGATCTGGGTTGATTGTGATGTGATTCAGGCGGACGGAGGGACACGGACCGCCTCCATCACCGGAGCCTATGTAGCGCTGGTCGATGCCTTTCAGAAGATGGTGGAAAAGGGAATGATCAAAAAGATTCCTGTTCATAATTCCGTTGCGGCAGTGAGCGTGGGTAAGGTGGACGGGAGGATTCTGCTCGACTTAAACTATTCAGAGGACTCCCGAGCCGAGGTCGATATGAATGTGGTCATGACAGGCTCCGGAGAATTTATAGAGGTTCAGGGAACTGCGGAGAATGCCGTCTTTTCGAAAAAGGAGATGGATGCCTTGATCCGGATTGCAGAGAAAGGAATCAAGAAACTAACGGCATATCAGAAGAAGTCTCTTGAGGGAGGCAGATAATTACTCACAAGAGATTGGAAATCATCGTAGCTACGAAAAACAAGGGTAAGCTGAGGGAGATACGAGGCATTCTGAGAGGTTTGTCCATTCAACTACACGGTCTTAATGATTTTAAGAATATTCCTAACGTTGAGGAGGATGGAGAGAGTTTTGCTGAAAATGGGCTGAAGAAAGCCCGGTTCTATTCTCAATTTTTCGGAAAGCTAACCATAGCGGATGATTCGGGATTGGAAGTAAATGCGTTGGCCGGGAAACCAGGCGTCTATTCCGCCCGTTATGCAGGGATCAGGGCATCGGATCAGGAGAACCGGAAGAAGCTCCTCAAAGAATTGGAAGGCGTTCCGATTTCAAAGAGGGGGGCAGGGTTTAAATGCGTCATGGCGATGGTATCGCCGGACGGGAGAGAAGCGGTGACCGAGGGATCGTGTAGAGGAAGAATCGGATTTAAAGAGGCTGGGAAAAGGGGATTTGGATATGACCCCATCTTCATCCTTCCCCAATATGGAAAGACAATGGCTCAACTCAGCCTCGAGGAGAAAAACAGAGTGAGCCATCGAGGCAAGGCCTTGAGGAAGTTGAGAAAGGTTTTAAAGTGGAAACTGACTAAAAGGTGATGGGAATCTATCGGAAAATGTGTTAATTAGAGTTCGTCCATAAACTCCTTTTGATGTCATACCGGACTTGATCCGGTATCCAGAAGGCCTTGAAAAAACTGGATTCCGGCTTTCGCCGGAATGACAATCTTTTTTGAAACAATTTGAAACCAGTATCATTTGGATATTGACCAATTGGAATCTATTTGGATCCTGGGATTTGGTGATTGGGATTTTTAAATGTCGGGGCGTAGCGCAGCCTGGTTAGCGCGCCTGCCTTGGGAGCAGGAGGTCGGCCGTTCAAATCGGCTCGCCCCGACCATTCATTAACAATTAAGTAACCAGTAACCAGTAATCAGGTGGGGGCAAATACGGGACGTTCCTGAAATATTGAAATAAACCTTAACATTGTAAAAAAATGAGCTAAACGGACATGGGTGAACCGTTCGGAAAGGCTTCGGGGCGAACCTTCAGGCCGAAGGGCACTCGCGTATCTAACCCATACTGGAATTCACCTTTGGTGAAGTCCGGCGATTCCCTTAAAACATCCGATTAACCGCCATTCGAAGCCTTGGAGAGCGGTTTACCCGTGGCTGTTTATGCAACTGCAAGGTAAAGTCAATAAAGATTAAGAAAAGAACGGAGTCCTCCCTTGGAAAGTTAGCCCATCCAATTGCGGAGTGCGGATTGGAAAAAAACAGGCAGAGGATTTAAAGCATTCAACGGCATTTCTTAGATGTTCATTGGCCTTTGAGATACTTATTAAACCAGGCAATACAGCGGGTCCATGCATCCCTGGCTGCTTCGGGACGGTAGCTCGGCCGATAGTCTGCATAAAAAGCGTGCGGAGCTCCCGGGTAGAGGACGAACTCCGCGGTTTTGCCTGCGGCCTTAAAGATTGCCTCCAGTTCCTTGACGTCAGCCACAGGAATGCCCAGATCCGCTTCCCCGTAAAGGCCAAGGATAGGCGCCTGGATTTTCCCGACGATATCGAAAGGTCCTTCCGTACGAACGCCCGGCGTTTTTGCCGGACGTAGCTGACCATACCAGGCAACCCCGGCCTTCACCTCGCGATTATGTGCCGCGTAGAGAAAGGTGTATAATCCACCACGGCAAAATCCCGTGACGCCGATTCGGTCTGCTCTCCCTGCGGGATGCCGGGAGGCATAAGCGACCAGGCTGTCCAGATCTGCCATGACTCTTGCATCAGGCACGACATCAACTATTTTTCGGACGGCTGCGATATCGGTCAGATGCAGCACGCCTCCTTCCCGTGCATAAGGTTCAAAGGTGATGGCGAAAAACCCTTCCCTGGCAAAGCGCCGGGTAACATCCTTCATGTGTTCATGCATTCCGAATATTTCCGGGATCACCAGCACGACCGGGTATTTTCCAGCGGCTGAAGGCCTCGCTTCATAGATAGGTATCTGAAAATCGCCTGAAGGGACTCTGGTTTCTTTTACCGTAAGCCCTTCAGTTGAAGTGGTAATGATTTCACCTGCCACTGGATTTGCAGCGATTGCAAAACCAGCCAGGCCGACCCCTGTGGCGGTCATCCGGGCGAGAAATTGCCTCCTCGACATTCCTTCATAGGCATTTGCCAACCAATCTTCGACCATAAGGCCCTCCTCATTTTGGATTGACGATGAAGTGATAATCCCCCCTTTATTAACTTAACTGTGAGAAGGGACTGAGTCAAGAGAAGGAGAGGTGTTTTAAATAGCTCAGAAAATAAACCTTTCCCCAGATACTTCCTCTCCCCTGGGTGGAAGAGGATTGTCGATTAGACCCGACCGCGGGAGGTGAGGGGGGATAAGTTCATATGTCCACCCCCACCCTTACCCATCGAAGGGGGAGGGGGGATTAAAGATTTTCATGGTTCGCGTACTAAAAATAGGGTCTATTTTTTTAGCATGACCTCTCATGAGGAAAGTCCATCGGTCTTCAAGTGTGAATTAAGGTGTCATCCAAAAAAAAAGAGCCTGCCCTGAAGCGGAACGCTGAATTAAACTATTTATTGAACGAGAGACAGAAGGCTTTCATCAAGGAGAGAGTTTTTTTAATACCTTGAATTTTTGAGTGACAACGAGTCGTTTCAGGTTCTGTGTCGGTTGGATGTGGGTTTCGGCGACGTGAGGTACATGACTATTGCAGAGAGCAGGGCAAGGACCGACCCGAGCCCGAGGGCGGCCGTCCAGCCAAACCACATAGCCACATAACCGGTCACGCCCGGCGCCACGATGGAGGCAAGCGCGCTTCCCGTATTCATCATCCCGATGATGAACCCTGCCTTTTGCACATTCATGTCCATGGGCAGACTCCAGAAGGCCGGGAGGTTCATGCCTGCCAGGGAGATGGTTAGGGTGATGAGACCTACGGCCACCCCGGCATTCCCCGCCTGAGTCACAAACCACAAACACGCACCCATTGCCGGTGCCCCAATATAGATCAGGGTTCGCCTTGCACGGCCGGTTGAAAAGACTTTCCTTTAGAGCGTGGTAAATATCCAAAAGCGGGAGTAATCTGTCAAACCATAAACCCAACGCAGAAAGAATGGGCCCTTCTAATAATGCACAAAATGTCATGGAATGGAAAAAAATCGAACACTTTTCCGGTAAAATGGAAAAAAATCACAGACTGGACATATTTTGATAAAGTCAAATATTCCTTATAGTTAGAAATAGTTTACAGTAAAATATTCCCAACCTGTTGATTCTGGTATATTTTTTGCTGATTCTCTTGTTTGTCATGAAAGAGCGAGACAAAAAAAGAATCATTTTGCTCCTCAGATGGACTGCCATCATTGTGACCTCCTATCTCATCCTCCTTGGAAGGGGGAAGGTGGCTGATCCCAACCTAAGTCATCTTCTTGTTTTAGGATATCTCATTTCCAATGTGATCATTACCTTTTTTCCCAGTTCGTGGTTTTCAAATCCAAGGTTCTTCTATCCACTGGTGATTGTGGATACCGGAGTCGTCTTACTCGGAATGTATCTTTCAGAGAAGATGGTCACCGATTTTTATCTGGTCTTTTTCCTGATCATCATCTTTGCCTCGCTGAGTCGAAATTTTAAGTTATTGATGTTTATCGGAGGCGCCACCGCTATCCTCTATGGATTTCTCCTCTATTCCTGGGGGCTTTTGATTTCGCCAGAGGGCAGCAGTTATGCACTCCGCATCCCTTTCATCTTCATCATGACGGCCTTCTATGGCTACCTCGTTCAAACCTTAACCCGAGAGAAACATAAAGAACTTAGCATCTCCGAGGACAAGTATCGAGGCCTCTTTGAGAACGCAAATGAAGGGATTATCATCCTGAAAGATCCTTCCTTGGAGATTGCGGATGTGAATCGGGAGGCGGAGAAAACCACTCAGTATCCTAAGGAAGAGCTATTGGGAATAGAGATATTTTACCTCTTCGGGGCGGAGGAGAATGAAAAGGCGAAGAGTTATCTGAAGGAAGTCATGGGAAAAGGAGAAGGGAGAGTTGATGATCTCCCTTTAAGGAAGAGGAATGGCACCTTCTTCGAAGCCGATTTATCCATCAAGAGAATTGGCCTGGGGGAGGAGTCCTTCTTCCAGATGATCTTTAGGGATATCACCGAAAAAAGAAAACTTGAAAGGAAGATCATTGAGAGCAAGAGAAACCTTGAAGCCATCTTTGACGGTATCGGGGATCAGCTTTCCATCCAGTCTCCGAATTTTGAGATCCTTCGTGTTAATAAAGCCGTTATCGAAAGGCATTCCACTACCTTTCAAGAGCTGATCGGAAGAAAATGCTACGAGGCCTATTATCAAAGAACCTCTCCCTGCGAAGGCTGTCCCCTGTCGATGACGCTTGGTACCCGGCAACCGGCTTCCGCCATTCTTAAGTTCCCAGAAACAGCATTGGTTCAACAGGTCTTTTCTTATCCTGTTTCCGACGAAAAAGGGAAGCTTCTCTATTTAATTGAATATGTCAAAGATGTTACAGAGGAGCAAAGGCTTCAAGAACAGCTGATCCAATCTGAGAAACTGGCCGGAATAGGGGTCCTGGCTTCAGGGGTGGCCCATGAAATCAATAACCCTTTGAGCGGGATTATTGGGATGGCTGAGATTGCCCTTGAGGAAGAAGACCCATTAAAAAATAAGGATTATCTGACGGATATCCTGACCTGTGGAAAAAGAATCGGTGAGATTGTCAACGGACTGAGATCCTACTCACGAACCGCCAAGAGGGAGGAGCTCAGTGTCATTGATCCTCAGGAAATTCTTGAGACTTCATTGAAGATGGTTCAACTGGCGACCAAATCCGCTCCTGTAGAAGTGATCAAAAAATTTCAGCCTGGCGACAAGATAAAAGCAAACCCCGGGGAAATTCAGCAAGTGTTCACCAATTTGATGACCAACGCATTTCAGGCGATGAATGGGGGAAGAGGCCAGTTGATTCTTTCCAGCCGGTCGCTGAAGGATTTTGTGGAAATAAAAGTGAGTGACAGCGGGGTTGGAATCCCTCCCAAATATCTCAACCAGATTTTTGATGCTTTCTTCACGACAAAAAAGACAGGTGAGGGGACCGGTCTCGGATTAAATATCGTTTACCGGATTGTCACAAAACATGAGGGAACGATCGAGGTTGAAAGCACAGAAGGTGTTGGGACCACTTTTACGATTAAGTTTCCAAAATGGAGGAATAAACCATGAGCAAACGGATTTTGATCGTCGATGATGAAGAGGTGATCAGGAAGTTTTTAAAAATCCATCTGACCAAGCTGGGACATGAGGTGACAGAGGCTGAAGATGGCCAAAAGGCAATCGAAAAGATCGGGGGAGACAAGTTCGACCTGATCATCTGCGATGTCATGATGCCCAATAAGAATGGCTGGGAGGTTGTCAAAGAGGTGAAATCCAACCCGAAGTCCAGTGAGATTCCCATCATCCTCCTGACCGCCAAGAATGATGATGTCGATATATTCAAGGGGTACGAATTAGGCGCCAATTACTATATGACCAAGCCTTTTACCAAAGACCAGCTCCTCTATGGGTTGAAGTTGATGTTTGAGGAGGCCTCATAAAAGGAAAGTGCCTTGCTTTAAAAAAGCACTTTATCTAAGATACGGGCAGGAGTGAACGGTTTGATTTTAAACCCATTTCGGCCTGGCTATAAATCTCTTCTTGTTTCAAAAAGTTACCCGACTGGTAATCCACCCCCTTTACACCCGCAAAATTTAATCTTATAATTTGCCTTGACCAAAATTGAGGAAAGTCATAAAGTTATAGGCCAAGCGCCTGTAGCTCAGATGGATAGAGCTACGGACTTCTAATCCGTAGGCCGGGGGTTCGAATCCCTCCAGGCGCGCCATGCACCCTACTTAATAAATTATGTAATCAGTTATCAGTGGTTAATGATCAGTGGAAGTTGAGTGACGTATGAAACTTATGTATGACTGATTACTGGTTACTGATCACTTTAATTTAATGGTGAGTGTAGCTCAGTCGGATAGAGCACTGGGTTGTGGCCCCAGTGGTCGAGGGTTCGAGTCCCTTCACTCACCCCAAAAAGCGCCCGTAGCTCAGCTGGATAGAGCGTCGGACTTCGAATCCGCAGGCCGTCCGTTCGAGTCGGACCGGGCGCGCCAAGTAAATAACATTGCAAATTGTAAATTTAGCAATCCAAAATTAGCAATGTTATTGAATTGCTAATTACTCATTGCTAATTGCTAAATTTGCAATGGCCTTTTTAAAGGAATGAGCCGTTAGCTCAATTGGTAGAGCAACTGACTCTTAATCAGTAGGTTGTAGGTTCGATTCCTACACGGCTCACCATCTACCCTTTTGAGATTATTGATGAGTTTAAGCGGTTGGAATTTGGGCAGGTCTTGAGATTTCATCTTTTCCCACTATTTTCCCACTATTGAGGATCAATTTCTCAATCATCTCCCTCTGATAATTCACATCTGAGCCAATGTAGAAGTCAACGGTAGTCTTTACATTGGTATGTCTTAACTGATCTTTTATCACCAATGCAGGCACACCTTTCCGGTGCATCAGACTGGCTGTGGTATGTCTCAACTCTTTCCAAGAATATTGTTTTGTGTCAATCCCCAAATACTTGAGAATTTTCTTGAAGGGTTGGTAGACATGCCATTGGTTGAAGGGTTCTCCATCCCCCTGACAAAATACCCACTCTGAACGCTTTGGAAGGCCCTCAAGCAAGTCAATCAGTTCCTTCTGCATTACCACCCTTTGACCTCTCCCAGTTGAGTCTTTCAGAGTCTTGGTGGAAGGGAGATAAATTATTCCATCTTTGAGATCAATCCATTTCCACCGAAGGCCCAACAATTCACCTTCTCTTAAACCGGTGTAGTAACTTGTCAGGATCAGGGGCCTGAGCCATTCAGGGGAAGTCTCAACTATCTTCTCCATCTGTTCCTCGGTGAAGAAGTTCCTCAACCCCTTCTGGTCAGGGTAGAAGAGGCCACTCTTAGAAGTCTTAGGGAAAGGGCTTTCCTCCATGTATTCCCTGGCCACTGCAAAGTTAAAGAGTCTCCTCAGACCTGCCAATGCTCGATTGATATTTGAGTCTGTGACCTCTTTGCCTCCCCTCTGCTTCGGGGTTGCCTTCATTGCGTCCCTGAATGTGAAGAGGTCTTTTCGGGTGATCTGTGAGAGCTTCCAACCACTGAAATGTTTCAAGTAAGCGGGAATGAATTGAAGGATGTACTTCTTTCCATCTCCCTCTTTCCGGTAGAGGTCGATCAACTGGTCGAAGGTCGTCTTTTCCTGTCTCTCAATCGCCACATAATTGCCACGCTTACCTTTGTTCTCCCTCTCCATCTTCTCCTTCAGGGCCATAGATAAACGTGGGCCAACAGCCTTCTCATACTTCTTGGAACCAACGTAGTAAGTGACGTAATAGGTATCACCCACCCTATAGATCCCCTTGTGCTTCGTTTTCTCACGCTTCATCTTTTTTCACCTCCTCTCTTTTTGGATTTAGATTTGATAAAGTTAACCTCATACCCCAGGTGATTTAAAATTTTGTCAATGGTCTTAGCCCCAGGGTTCCCACCATTTTTTAAAGCCTTGTAAAGGGAGGAAAAATCAACACCAATAGCCTTTGCTACGCTGTAGATTGTGGTTTTCTCCTTTTTTATTATCTCTCTCAAAACTCTTAAGATTTTATTCATATTGGTTTATATACCATACCTTGATTTTTCTGTCAAGGGTTTTTTTCACAAAGTCACTCTGCCTTTAATCAAAAGCCTTTTTCTAAGGTTCTGGTAGTGGGAAATTAGTGGGAGGGGTTTGTAATCTCTCAAATACTCAAGGGAATTTTTCAACCTACTGATACGCAATAAGTAAGTTTTCAACTTCAAACTCTCCTTTCTACCCTCGATCTTTCGAGGAAAGATTCAATGTCAGACACCCGGAATCGAATAACCTTCCCCATCTTGTAACAAGGGAGGAGACCTCTCTTGACCATGACGTAAGGCCATGGCTTTGAGACCTTCAAGAGGTTTGACAGTTCCTTTGGACTAAGTAGTTCTTCCAATACCCAACTCCAAAACGTTAGGATGCGTTTAAAGAAGACTTCTTGACCTCTATATTCGCCTTAACCTAACAACAAACTCAACTCTTCCAACTCTGCTCTTAGTTCCCTGATCACCTTCGACCAATAAGCCTGACGTTGATCCTGCACCCAGATCACGAAGAGAAGGTTCTCGACCTTTGCCTCTAAGTCCATCCTGTCTCCCATTCAAACCTATCAGCGCAGGCGGCCTCTATCGTTCGGATGACTGCCCTGATACCGCTATCCATTCGCTTCCACTGCTGCCGGTTGATCTCCCCCTTCTCTTTGCTCCACTGCCCGTAATTGATAGCGTCCAGGAGTTCCTCGATCATTTCCCTGCGGAAGCACCTCGAATCACTCTTAGGCCGGATCGGGCCATAGATAGGCTCAAAGGCTATCTCTCTTTTCTTCCTTGCATGGTCAATCCAATTCATCAAACCCCCTTAGAACGCTGTTAGAAGGGCCTTCCAATCATGACAGACGGGGGGGCCCGTGCCCAGAGGCTCTGGGATAATAATTTAATCACCTTTTCATCCAACAGCAGAATCCGAAACGGTTAACTCTTTTTCATTATCATCGTCATTGCTAAAAAGCCCCCTGTGGGCACGAGTAAGCATTTCTTCAATAGGAAGCACAGCGTGTAAATGTTTTTCAGCTGCAAAGCTGCCGTCAAGTCGGAAAGACATGTCCAGCCCTTTATGGGCAATGCCGAGGTCTGGGGAATCAATAATATCTTTGAGCCTTTTTATCCTATACATTTTATTAACCCCACAGTAGTCCATTAACTCCGTGACGGACATTTGGATTTCAGGCTTTGCCATCAGCTGTGAACCCATGACCTTAGCGCTTTCCCTTGAGGTAACATCATAGCTCTGTAGGACAGCCTGAGTCTGAGTTTTGCCTTCCGCTACCGCTATACAAAATTTCTTTTCCTTTTGCGTTAACGAATTAAAATTAGACATCTCAGGCGGTGGAGTTAATCGTTTAAGTCTTTTATGAATGGCTACAGGGGAAACCCCGAAATGTTGAGCTATCTCTTTCTGGTTTCTGCCTTCCTTTAACAGCCTTAAAATCTCCTGGTCATTTGTCTTTCTTTGTCCCATGGTATTAACTTACCTCCCCTGTTAATTGGTTAATTTTTAACCTCCCTGGTAATCATCCGCTCAACGTCATCCAAATCGTTCCCGAACAAGGGAAGGCTGTTTTCCATCTCAAATGACTTGAGCATCTCCATGATAAAGTCTTTATAAGCAGAGAGTGCAGCCTTCAATCCGGGGTCATCCTTTGATAAGGTTGCCTGATTTATCCTGTCCTCCAACAGGAGCAGCCGGTTCCATCGGTCAGACTCTTCCCTGATCCATCGAATCAATCCCGGTCGGTATTCCTTCCCGATCTCCCGCAGGGTAGTTTCAATCAAATCATCCCCCTCCTCCCCTACATCAACCATCTTTTCTCGGTACTTATCGATTAATTTCATTCAAAAACACCTACGACCTACTGACAAAATTGACAGAATGTTATTTATTAGAGGGTGATCGGGGTTTTAGTTTAAGGCATTGAAAACATTTCACAAATCTCATTTTTTCCAAAGCTGGCAAATTCCTTATTTTCGACTTATGATGTTCTCCGACAGGAGGCACCATGGAACCATTACTCAAAAACATTTCGGCTATCATTCCAGATGAAAAGATCGATCGCGAACTTTCTTTTCCTTGTCCTGATAGAGGACCGCGT